>JANMAN010000271.1:0-13794 GCA_031359885.1 Tardiphaga sp.
GAGGGGTCGGGGGTGGGGGGCTGTTTGAAAACAGAGCGCCCCACCCGGTCCTCCGCTACGCTCGGACCACCCTCCCCACCGCAAGAGCGGAGGGAGGGATGCCACGACCGCTGCGTTCAACACCATCACGGCTTCCATTTCAAAAAATTTCCGATCAGCGCCAGTCCGAAACGCTGGCTCTTTTCGGGATGAAACTGCGTGCCGATCATGGTGTCGCGGCCGACGATGGCCGTGATCGCGCCGCCATAATCGGCGCGCGCGAGCACGTCGGATTCGTTCACCGCATTCAGATGATACGAATGCACGAAATAGGCATGCAGCCCTTTCGGCCCGAGCGGCAGACGCTCCAGCACCGCGTGCTCCGATACCATGTCGAGCGTATTCCAGCCCATATGCGGGATCTTCAGATTGTCCTCGCGTGGCGCGATCTTCTCGACGTCGCCGGCGATCCAGTTCAGCCCGTCGGACGTGACGTGTTCCTTCCCGCGCGTCGCCATCAACTGCATGCCGACGCAGATGCCGAAGAACGGCCGTGCTTTCTGGCGCACCGCCTCGGTCATCGCCTCGACCATGCCGTCGAGCGCGTCGAGACCCTTGCGACAATCGGCGAAAGCGCCGACGCCGGGCAGCACGATGCGATCCGCGCGATAGACCGTTTCGGGATCGCGCGTCACGACGATCTTGTCGGGGTTGTCCATCGCGCGCGCGGCGCGTTCGAACGCCTTCGCCGCCGAGTGCAGATTGCCGGAGCCGTAATCGATGATGGCAACGCTCACCGCGACGATCCCGGCTGCGGAAACGATCCGATGATGTCGCGCTGCGACGTCGGTCGCATCGGGCCGGCGTAATCGCGCGTCGCGAACGACGAGCCGCGGTCCTCGACATCGCGCCGCGCCACCGTCGAACGATCGAAGAAGCGACGCTCGGCCGACTCCGCATCGTCGGCGACGACGACGTCGAGTTGCCGCCATTTGCCGCGCGACAGCGTCCAGCGCCACAGGCTCGCAGCCTCGAAGCCGACCAGCAGCGAGACCACCAACATCACGGCCATGCGCGCGCCACCGGAGACGCCAAGCGCCGCCAGTGCGAACACCACGCCGACGCTCAAGGCGATGTAGCCGAGCAGGGCCCACCACAGCCGGTGCCAGACCAGCCAGATCAACGTCATCGCGAAGGCCCAGAAGTGGAAGCCGTCGCGGACCAGCACGATGCGATCGGCCGCCGACCGCGCTGCGGCTTCGGAACGCAATCCATGAACGGTGTAAACCGGCATCGTCACTCCATAACTCTCAACGTCATTGCGACAAGCGAAGGTTCTCGTCTTCGAGAACCTGCGGCGACGAAGCAATCCAGCCTTTGCAAGCGGCCCTCTGGATTGCTTCGCTCGACGACATTCGCAAACGAATGTCGTCGGCTCGCAATGACACCTCGATCACCCGCCGAGCTGACCCTTGGTCGATGGCACTTCGCCGGCATTGCGCGGATCGACCGCCACCGCGACGCGCAGCGCCCGCGCCAACCCCTTGAAACAGGACTCGGCAATGTGATGGTTGTTGTCTCCATATAGGGTCTCGACGTGCAGCGTGACACCCGCATTGATCGCAAAGGCGTTGAACCATTCGCGCACCAGCTCGGTGTCGAACTCGCCGATCTTGTCGCGCGGAAATTCCGCCTTGAACACCAGAAACGGCCGCCCCGAAATATCGAGCGCGACGCGCGTCAGCGTTTCGTCCATCGGCATGTGCAGCGACGCGTAGCGCGTGATGCCCGCCATGTCGCCGAGCGCCTGCTTCAAAGCCTGGCCGAGCGCGATGCCGACATCCTCGACGGTGTGGTGGAAGTCGATATGCAGATCGCCGACCGCTTTCACGGTCATGTCGATGCGGGAATGGCGCGCCAGCAGGTCCAGCATGTGATCGAAAAAGCCGACGCCGGTCGCGATATCGGACACGCCCTTGCCGTCGAGGTCGATCGTGACCGCGATATCGGTTTCTTTTGTCTTGCGCTTGATCGTTGCCGCGCGCGTCACGTCTGCATCTCCGCCTGAAAACGCGACCTTTTAACAGGGTGTTCCGGGCTTCGCTACCGGCTCACGCGTCTATCGCGGCGCATGGTGACCGAATTTGCCGCATTTGCATCGCCCGTCGCCAATGCCTAGATCGGTCGTGCAACAGGGGTTTCCATGAGCGCATCCTACTCGGCCCAGCACGAGGGCCAGCCCGCAGTCTGGCACGGCACCACGATCCTGACGGTCCGCAAGGGCGGCCGCGTCGTGATCGGCGGCGACGGCCAGGTCTCGATCGGCCAAACCGTCATCAAATCCAACGCCAAAAAGGTCCGCAAACTCGGCACCAAGGGCGACGTGATCGGCGGCTTCGCCGGTGCCACGGCCGATGCGTTCACATTGTTCGAGCGGCTGGAGAGCAAACTTGAGCAATATCCGGGACAACTGACCCGCGCCGCCGTCGAATTGGCGAAGGACTGGCGCACCGATCGATATTTGCGGCGGCTGGAAGCCATGATGATCGTGGCCGACAAGGACGTCTCGCTGGTGCTGACCGGAACCGGCGACGTGCTGGAGCCCGAGGCGGGCGTGATGGCGATCGGCTCCGGCGGCAATTATGCGCTGGCTGCAGCGCGCGCGTTGGTCGATTCGGACAAGGACGCCGAGACGATCGTGCGCCGCGCGCTCGACATCGCCGCCGACATTTGCGTCTACACCAACCGCAACGTGACCATCGAGGCGTTGGGCGGGTGAGGTGTCCCTTTCCGCAGCCATCCTTCGAGGCTTATCGCGACGACGAAGGCGTCGTCACGATAAGCACCTCAGGATGACGACGTTCCTGTAGCCGTCATCCTGAGGAGCCGCGCACTTGCGCGGCGTCTCGAAGGACGACGGCGTTTAGATTGGGATCAAAATGACCGACTTCTCGCCCCGCGAAATCGTTTCCGAACTCGACCGCTTCATCGTCGGCCAACACGACGCCAAGCGCGCCGTCTCGATTGCGCTGCGTAACCGCTGGCGGCGGTTGCAGCTCACGGGCTCGTTGCGCGAGGAGGTGCTCCCGAAAAATATCCTGATGATCGGACCGACCGGGGTCGGTAAGACCGAGATCGCGCGGCGGCTGGCGCGGCTCGCCAATGCGCCGTTCATCAAGGTCGAAGCGACCAAATTCACTGAGGTCGGCTATGTCGGCCGCGACGTCGAGCAGATTATCCGCGATTTGGTCGAAGTCGCGATCGGCCAGACGCGCGAGAAGAAGCGCAAGGACGTGCAGGCGCGCGCGCAGCAGGCCGCCGAGGAGCGCGTGCTGGATGCGCTGGTCGGCGCGGGCGCGAGTGCGGCGACGCGCGAATCGTTTCGCAAGAAGCTGCGCGCCGGCGAACTGAACGACAAGGAAATCGAATTGGAGATGCAGTCGTCGGGGGGATCGCCGATGTTCGAGATTCCCGGCATGCCCGGCGCGCAGATGGGCGCGATCTCGATCGGCGACATCTTCGGCAAGATGGGCGGTCGAACGAAAACGCGAAAGCTCACGGTCGAATTCTCGCACGATCTTTTGGTCGCGGAGGAATCCGACAAGCTGCTGGATTCCGATCAACTGACGCAGGAAGCCATCGGCATCGTCGAGAACAACGGCATCGTCTTCCTCGACGAGATCGACAAGATCTGCGTGCGTGACGGCCGCTCCGGCGGTGACGTGTCGCGCGAGGGCGTGCAGCGCGATCTGCTGCCTTTGATCGAAGGCACGACGGTCTCGACCAAGCATGGGCCTGTGAAGACCGACCACATTCTGTTCATCGCATCCGGCGCGTTTCACATCGCCAAGCCGAGCGATTTGCTGCCGGAATTGCAGGGCCGCCTGCCCATCCGCGTCGAACTCGACGCGCTGACGCGCGACGACATGCGCCGGATTCTGACCGAGCCAGAGGCGTCGCTTATCAAGCAGTACATCGCGCTGTTGCAGACCGAAGGCGTCACGCTCGAGATCAGCGACGACGCCATCGACGCGCTTGCCGACGTTGCGGTCGCCGTCAATTCGAGCGTGGAAAATATCGGCGCGCGGCGTTTACAGACCGTGATGGAGCGCGTGCTCGACGACATCTCGTTCTCCGCGCCTGATCGGAACGGCGAGACCATCCGCATCGACGCGGACTACGTGCAAAAGCACGTCGGCGATCTCGCTAAGAATGCCGATCTGAGCCGGTTTATTTTATAAAAAGTAGAAACGTCGCGCAGACACGGCTGGCGCCTTGAGTTCAACCTCTGAAACCGCGCTCTGGTCGCGACCGTACATAGCAGTCTAGTCTCCAGACGCGCAGACTGCGCCGGGAGCA
Organism: Tardiphaga sp.; assembly: GCA_031359885.1. Classification (GTDB taxonomy): domain Bacteria; phylum Pseudomonadota; class Alphaproteobacteria; order Rhizobiales; family Xanthobacteraceae; genus Tardiphaga. Next base: position 4,339 of record JANMAN010000271.1, read on the forward strand.
CGCGTGGTGCTGAAGGGTTTCTACAAAGTCGAGTTCGCAACCAACGGCAGCAAAGGCCGCAGCGTGATGTATGCGCAGGACGGCGTCATGCTCGGCGGCAATTCGGCTTTCGCGCATCTGGGTGTTTACCGCGACGTCGATGACGAGGTCGTCGCGGAGATCACGACGCAGCGGCACAATCACGATCCTAGCTACAAAGCGATGCTGGTCGATGACGTCAGAACCATCTGCATCACGGGCCGCCCGCATGACGACGGAACGTTTCGCTTTTTCGGCGGCGTGCGCGATATGCCGGGCGTAACGTTCGAGTCCGTGATGACGCCTCTCGGCGAAAACGAAATCGCTTTGATGCCGGGCGCGGTCGGCGACGGCGGCATCGTCAACGGTTTGTATTCCATTCACCTGAGAATGCTGGACGGCATCGGCGGCGGCAACACCGGCGTGATGCTGCTGCATAACGGCAGGATCTTCGGCGGTGACGCATTTTTTTATTACGTCGGCAGCTACACCACGGCGAACGGGCGCTGGAAGGGCCAGGTGCTCAATCAGGAGCACACGCCGGCACGCGGCGCGGACGCGATTTTCGGCGGGCACGAAGTCGGCATCGGATTTTCCGGCACCTGCGCCGACGAAGACGCTCACATCGAGGCGACCGCGCTCGTCGGCAAACGCAGCGTGCGGTTTACGGCGGCGCTGAAATTATTGCGACGCGCTTAGACGTCAGCGCGCGCGCCTGACCCGAACATAGAGCGCGCCTTCGCCGCCATGGCCGATACCGGCTTCGTCGTAACCGACGACAAGAGCGCGAAACTCCGGCAGCGACAGCCACAACGGCACTTGGCGACGCAGAATGCCGCGCTCGGACTCCGGCCCGACCGTGCGGCCTTTACCGGTGATGACCAGCACGAAGGTCAACCCGTCGCGGTGCGCGCGATGCAAAAAATTCAGCAACGCGCCATGGGCGCGAAGCTGCGTCATGCCGTGCAGATCGATCCGCGCGTCGATCTCTTTCTTGCCGCGCGACAATGACGATTTTTCGCGACGCGCCAGCGGCGACAATGGCGGTGCGATCTTCGGCGTATCGAGCCGCGACGTGACCGACTTCGCCGGCGACGGCGATTTTGAGTCAGCCCTGCTCTTGGCGGCAGGCGTCGCGACGGGGGCGGGCGGGATCATCAACAGCTTCGGCAATTTGCGCAGCGGTTTGGTTTGCTTCGCGACCGCGTCCCACAGCGCTCGTTCTTCCGCATTGAGCAGACGACGCCGGCGCGGCGCGGGTGGCTCGTCAAGCACCGATGGCCGTTTTGTGCTCACCAGAACCAGCCGCGCGGCTTCGGCTGATAACGCCGCTTGGCATGGACACGACGCGGTGCCGGTTTGCTGACGCGCTGCGCCGCCATCTTCGGCCGCGCTTCCGGCAACGGCACGACCTTCGGGGCTTCGACCTTCGGCGCAACGACAGCAGGGGCGGCTGTTGCGACAGCCGGCACGTCCGGTGGTTTGGCGGCAGGCGTGGCGGGCGTCGTGATCGGCGGCGACAGTTTCGCGATAGCAGCGGAAGGCCGGTCTTGCGGCAAAAGGATCGTTTTCGCGGACGAGGACGGATCGATCGCGTTCGGCACCAGCATCACGAAGCGTGCTGGATTCTTCAAGCGGCCGGAGACCTTGCCGGCCTCAAGCCCCGCACCGAAATAGATGTCGGCGCGGGCGGGGCCGACGATCGCCGAGCCGGTATCCTGCCCGATCATAAGCCGGCGGAACGGCGTCTTCGACGTCTCGGTTTCGATCGGAAACTCGCCTTCGATGAAAAACGGCGTGCCGTAGACATGCAGAAACCGATCGACCGCGATCGAGCGGTTCGGCGTCAGCGGCACACCTTGCGCGCCGACCGCTTCGTCGGCATCGGACAACTGCACCTCGCGGAAGAACACATAGGATTTGTTCTGACGCCGAAGCTCGTTCGCGCCGTCGGGATTGTCCGCCATCCATTGCCGGATGCGCTGCATCGACATCTGCTCGCGCGGAATGATTTGGCGGTCGATCAAAATGCGGCCGACCGGCGTGTACGGAAAGCCGTTATGCGCTTCGTAATTGATCCGCACTGTGCCGCCGTTTTCCAGCTTGACGCGCGCCGAGCCCTGAATCTGCGTGAACAGCAGATCGGTCTGGCTTTTCAGCCAGACGATCTCAAGGCCGCGCCCGGCGATCGCGCCATCCTCGATCGCGCCGCGGTCATGATAGGGCACCAGCTTGCGGCGGCCGATCTTGCGAAACACCTCGCCCTTGTTGGGCAGGCTCGGCGTCGCCTGCGTCGTGCCGCGCACGAACAAGTTCGACGGCCGGCGATAGACCGGCACGTTGTAGACTTCGCTTTGTTGTCGCGCGCCGTCGATGATCGGCTCGTAATAGCCGGTGACGAACCCGTCGGTCTCACCGAGCCGCGAGACGCGCAGCGGCGCGAAGTGCGTCTCGAAAAACGCGCGGGCCTGCGCGGCATCCGCGACCGACGCGGTCCGGGTTGCGGCGCAGGGCGCGCGAAGCGTATCGCCGAGCGCTTTGCTCTCGGATGCGGCCGTCTTGCGGACGGCGAGGATCGATTTGCAACTGACCAAGAACGCCTTGTAGGCCGCGAGTTGATCGTCGTCGCTCCAGCCGGGAATATCGGTCCAAGCTGCTGGCGCATATTGACTGCCAGTCAGTTCGAAGGGCCACGCAAACGGCGCGACACGGCTTTCGAATTCCGAGAGCGGCTTTTCCACGATCGGCTTGAGAGCGGCAGGTTTGCCATGGTGCCGACCACGCGCGTCGGCCGGCGCTGAAAAAGTCAGCGCGGCGATCAGGCCGGCGATCGCCGATCGCGGAAGCCAGCGCCGGTTAGTTGACGCTGCCGGTATGGACCAGTTTCCAGTTCGGATCGCGCGAAGCGATGTCGCGGGCGAACGTCCAGATATCCGTGATGTCGGAAACCTTTTCCGGATTGCCATCAACCACCGCTCCGGTCTTGTCGCGCGTCACCGAGATCATCTGCGAAACGAAACGCACAGTTACCATCGCCGATTTGTCGCGCGCTTCGGCGCTGACCAGTTCGGACTTGTCGATCGAAACGAAGCGGGTCTCGGTTTTCTGCTCGTTCTTTTCACGCGCCGAGATCACCGACTCCCAGCCATCCAGCACCTCGGGCGCCAGCAGATCCTTGAGCGCGCGACGGTCGCCATTGGCAAAGGCCAAAACGATCATTTCATAGGCACTGCGGGCACCGGTGAGGAAGCCCTTCGGCTCGAACGAGGAATCCTGCGCGGCGATGGCATCGAGGCCCTGCGCCAGCGGCGTGCCCGGTTCGGCAATATCCTTCCAACGGTCAGCTGTCGGAACCGGGTCGGCGCTCGGCGCCAGCGGTGGCTCGACCTGCGACCCCGGCATCGGCACCACATTGTCCTGCCCGCTCGCCATGTCGCGCGCGGCGCGGTCGAATGGCGGGCGTTCGGCACCGGTGCGCTGGCCCAGCACATTGCGCAGCCGGAGGAAGATGAAGACCGCCAGCGCCAGGAAGATGATGGTATAAATGTCCACGTCGCATCGCTTTCTGATCGGTGCCGGCAGCTTCCGGCAAAAGAACGTCGCCCCACCGCCGAAACTCCGCGTCGGGACCAAACATGTAGGCACGAAATCCGGCGGAGCCAATGGCGGCGGTTTGGCACATCCGCAGGCAAACCGCCTCGTCACGGCTCGTTGCGACTGTAGCCCGAATCACGCTGCGAGGAAACCGCAGGGTGAGTTTGAACACGTTCCGGTTGTCTGCGTCCTTGTCGGGAGCGCCGGGGCTATGATAGCCACTCGCCCCGGCGACATCCGTGTCCGCATAAGCGATTTTACCGGCTTTCGGTTCCGCCCTTGCTTGCAACTGCTTCAGGAGAGACTTCCATGACCAACGGCAACGGCGCCCCCCCGGACAACGCACCGCCGCAACTCAACGTGCTGGCGCAATATACCAAGGATCTGTCGTTCGAGAATCCGAACGCGCCGGCCTCGCTGGCTCCGCAGCAGCAACAGCCTGCGATCAACATCCAGATCAACGTCGCCGCCAACAAGTTGGCCGAGACCGAGTTCGAGGTGACGCTGGCGATCGAGGGCAAAGCCGAAAACGGCGGCTCGGTGATGTTCTCGTTCGAGCTGTCTTATGCCGGCGTGTTCCGGATCGCCAACGTGCCGGAAGAAAACCTGCATCCGCTGATCATGATCGAGTGTCCTCGCCTGCTGTTTCCGTTCGCGCGCGAAATCATCGCCACCTCGGTGCGCGACGGCGGCTTCCCGCCGCTGATGCTCGATCCGGTCGATTTCGTCGGGCTGTACCGGCAGAACATGGAACGCCAGGGCGAGGCTGAGCAGATCAAACCGAGTTGAGCTTCGTCATTGCGAGCAAATATTCTAGCGACATCAGTCGCTTGAATATTTTCGAAGCAATCTAGTTCTCATAGCGGCGAAGCAAGACTGGATTGCTTCGTCGCTATGCCCCTCGAAGCCGAGGGCCATGGCTTCTCGCAATGACGGGCGGCATCATACTAACTCGCCACATACTCCACCCAAATCGGCTTGTCGCCGAGCGTCGCGACGAACGCGCGGTGCGCGTCGCGGTCCTCGTCGGTCAGCCGAGGCATCAAGGGCGTCTCGCGCTGGCGGCGCGGCATCTCGCCCGCGCCCCGCGCGATGTGTTCGCGGATATCGGACGCGAGAATAAGCTGCGACTGCCGCGCGCCGATCAGGTCGATAGAGACTTCGGCCAACAATTCCGCGTCGAGCAACGCGCCATGTTTGGTGCGGCGCGAATTGTCGATCGCATAACGCGAGCACAGATCGTCGAGCCGGTTCGACACACCGGGATGCTTGCGTCGCGCCAGCATCAACGTGTCGACCAAACGTTCGCGCGCCAGCGGCTGCCGCGCGCAGCGGGTCAGTTCGGCGTTGAGAAAGCCCACGTCGAACGACGCATTGTGGATCACCAGCGGCGCATCGCCGATGAAGGCGAGAAACTCCTCCACGACATGCGCGAACAAGGGCTTATCGGCAAGAAACTCCGATGACAGGCCGTGGACGTTGAATGCCTCCTGCGGCATGTCGCGCTCAGGATTGATGTAGACGTGATAGGTCTGCCCTGTCGGCATGCGGTTGAAGATCTCGACGCAGCCGATCTCGACCAGCCGATCGCCGCGCAGCGGATCGAGCCCGGTGGTTTCGGTATCGAGGATGATCTCGCGCATTTGGAAATCCAGAAACTAAGACTTGCTCGAATCGGTTCGGCGGATCGGCATCGTAACAACCTTGGCGAGGATGTCGTTGATCGCCGCACGCACCGGCTCCAATCCATGCGATGTATCCACTACGAAATCGGCACGCTTGCGCTTTTCGGCGTCCGGCAACTGCCGCGCCAAAATCGCATCGAGCTTGTCTTCGGTCATGTTGTCGCGTGCCAAAATGCGAGCGCGCTGCGTGGCGGCGTCGGTCGTGACGACGACGACCGCATCGACGCGTTTTTCGCCGCCGGTCTCGTACAACAACGGCACGTCGACCACCGCCACGGGCGCGCCGGCGGCTTCGGCGTCGCTTAGAAATTTCGCGTGGTAGGTCCGCAGCATCGGATGCACGATTCGTTCGAGCCGTTTCATCGCCTCGGCATCGTGTACCACGTTGGCCGACAGCAACGCACGATCGACCTTGCCGTCGATCGTGGTGCCGGGAAACGCGGCCTCGATGGCGGGCGCGGCCTCGCCTTCGTAGATTTTATGGACGGTGGCGTCGGCATCGTAAACGGGAACGCCGGCCTCGACGAACAGCTTGGCGGTGGTCGATTTGCCCATGCCGATCGAGCCGGTCAGTCCGAGGATCAACATGCCGTGTGCCTCTTCAAATCGTGAGCAGGCCCGCGCGGCGCAGATAGGACAACAGCGGCAGCAGCGGCAGACCGAGAATGGTGAAATGGTCGCCGTCGATGCGATCGAAGAGGTGCACGCCGAGACCTTCGAGTTGATACGCACCGACGGATGTCGTGACCTTGTCGCCGGCGGCGTCGAGATATGCGGCGATGGCGGCGTCGCCAAGTGGGCGCATCGTCATATAGGCCACCGACACGTCGGCGAACAGAACGTCGCCGTCGCGCACCAAGGCGATCGCCGAATGCAGCTCATGGGTTTGACCCGCGAGATCGCGCAAGTGCTGCATGGCCTGATCGCGGCCACCGGGCTTGCTGAACAACCGATCGCCCAACGCGAGAGTCTGGTCCGCGCCGAGCACGATGCGGCCGGGATGCTGCGCCGAGACCGCGGTGGCCTTGGCGCGCGCCAACAACGCCGCGATGGCGCCGGGATCTTGGAGGCCTGATGAATGCTGAAGACCGCGTTCGTCGAGATCGGTCGGGATTGCATCGAACGGCAAGCCCGCATTGCGCAACAGCGCTTGGCGCGCCGAACTTTGCGAGGCCAGAACGAGCGGCTGCGGATCGCGCCAAAGCGTCATTCGATCATCCGCTGCCGCTGCCGGTCGGCGAGCAGTTTCATGACGGCGGCCGCGGTTTCCTCGATCGACCTTCGCGTGACGTCGAGTAACGCCCAGCCGAATTTGGCGCTGAGTTTGCGCGCGAAGGTCACCTCTTCGGTGACGGATTGACGATCGATGTAGTCATCGTTCGCATTGTCCGAACCCATGCTCAGCAGCCGGTTCTGGCGCACCTGGATGAGACGCTCCGGCGTCGCGTGCAGGCTGACGACCAGCGGCTTCTTCAAGGTTTCGAGTTGTTGCGGCAGTGGAATGCCCGGCACCAGCGGCACGTTCGCGGTGCGGACACCGCGATTGGCGAGATAGATCGAGGTCGGCGTCTTCGACGTGCGCGATACGCCGACGAGCACGACATCGGCGTCTTCCAGCCCGTCGGTGTGCTGGCCGTCGTCATGCATCATCGTATAATTCAGCGCATCGATGCGTTTGAAATATTCGGCGTTGAGCGTGTGCTGCGCACCGACCCGGCCGGTCGTCGCCGCACCCAGATAGGCCTGAAAAAGCTGCATCACTGGACCGATGATCGACAGGCTCGGCGAATTGATCTCCTGGCACTTGGCCTCGAGCCGCCCGACGAGATCCTTCTCGAGCAGCGTGAACAGCACGATGCCCGGCGCTTCCTCGATCTCGCTCAGCACGCGGTCGAGCTGCTTTTGGCTGCGCACCAAAGGATAGACATGCTCAACCGGCGTGACGTTGGCGTATTGCGCGGCGACAGCGCGCGCGACCGTGATCAGCGTCTCCCCGGTCGAATCGGAGACCAGGTGAAGATGAAAATAGCTGCCTGAACTGGGCACCAAGGGCTCTGTGTATCCTGTGGGTCAGTGTGGATAGCGAGGGCGGATTCAAGGTGCCGTCCCGCGAGCACGGGATAACCCGGTTTTTTCTGCACAGGCGTCACGCGCGCGATCGAGACATCACGCCGTGAAATGATAGTGGGGTTATGTGGATTTGTCTTGGGATAATCCGTGACGCAGTCGCCGGCAGACCGTGTCGTTCAACGGTTTCGCGACAGTCCAAGAAAACGGAAGAAATAGCGTTGCGATGTGAACAAGTCCGGGACAACTGCAGGACAGTTTTGGACGGGCGCTAATCACCGTTACTTAGACTCAAACCTTAAGATTCTTAAATTATTGTTTTAAGCAAGGGATGCTTGCGCAGATCATCCCGTTCGGGTCTGGTTCGCGTGCCGTTGAAACGCCGAACGCCTTGCAGTGTTCCCCTCGCAACGGTTGTCATCGCGTCACCCGGATTGCAGAATGTACGAGTGGATCAAGGCCCTGCATGTGATCACCGTCATCGCATGGATGGCGGGGATGCTCTATCTGCCGCGGTTGTTCGTCTACCATTGCGACGCTGAACCGGGCTCCAAGCAATCCGAAACGTTCAAGATCATGGAGCGACGGCTTCTCAAGGCGATCATGACGCCGGCGATGATTGTGACGTGGTTGGCCGGGCTGTACATCGCCTATGCCGGGCAATGGTTCGCTGCCCCCTGGCTGCATGCCAAGCTTCTGTTGGTGCTGGCGATGTCGGGTGCGCATGGATTTCTGAGCCGCTGCGTGCGCGATTTCGCAGCCGACGGCAATAAGCGGTCGACGAAATTCTATCGCTATATCAACGAGGTACCAACATTGTTGATGATCGGGATCGTGATTCTGGTCATCGTCAAACCGTTCTGACAAGCGCTTTGCAACGACGCACCGAGCGATCCGCTTGCGAAAACGCCAACGATTTTATATGCTCTTAACATCCCACCTATAGGCGGATGTGGTCGCGCCCTGATTCGGTCTCGAATCGGTTGCCACATCAAGTTGATAAGCCTTTCGGCCTTTCCTCAGCTTTCGTCCTCTTCGCAGCATTTTGCCCGGTTGCACCTCAGCGGACTTCACGACTGTCGCGGTGCTGGCTTTAGGCCAAACCGCACAACTTCCCCGAACCAACTTCCCTTATTTCCACAGGACCATCCCAATGCGGGAAATGAAGCTACAAGACCTCAAGGCAAAGACCCCGGCCGAACTCGTGTCGTTCGCGGAAGAGCTTGGGGTCGAGAACGCCAGCACGATGCGCAAGCAGGAGCTGATGTTCGCGAGCCTGAAACAGCTCGCCATCAAGGAAAACGACATCATCGGCGAAGGCGTCGTCGAGGTTCTGTCCGATGGCTTCGGCTTTTTGCGATCGCCCGACGCCAATTATCTGCCGGGCCCGGACGATATTTATGTGTCGCCGTCGCAAATCCGTCGTTTTGGCCTGCGCACCGGTGACACCCTCGAGGGCCACATCCGCAGCCCGAAAGAGGGCGAGCGTTATTTCGCCCTGCTGAAGGTCAACACGCTGAATTTCGAAGACCCGGAGAAGTCCAAGCACAAGGTCAATTTCGACAATCTGACGCCGTTGTTTCCGGACGAACGGTTTCGGCTGGAGTTGGAAGATTCCACGCGGCGCGATCAATCGGCGCGCGTCATCGATATCGTGGCACCCATTGGCAAGGGCCAGCGCGCTCTGATCGTGGCGCCGCCGCGCACCGGCAAGACCGTGCTGATGCAGAACATCGCGCATTCGATTACGGCCAATCACCCGGAATGCTATCTGATCGTTCTGCTGATCGACGAGCGGCCGGAAGAAGTCACGGACATGCAGCGCTCGGTGCGCGGCGAGGTGGTGTCGTCGACCTTCGACGAACCCGCCACGCGCCACGTCCAGGTCGCGGAAATGGTGATCGAAAAGGCCAAGCGTCTCGTCGAGCATGGCCGCGATGTCGTCATCCTGCTGGATTCCATCACGCGCCTCGGCCGTGCCTACAACACCGTCGTGCCGTCATCCGGCAAGGTGCTGACGGGCGGTGTCGACGCCAATGCGCTGCAGCGCCCGAAACGATTCTTCGGCGCCGCGCGAAACATCGAGGAGGGC
>JANMAN010000296.1:0-3644 GCA_031359885.1 Tardiphaga sp.
GACCTCTTCGTCATCCGGATGCTGCGTCGCAGAGCCGGGACCGACACAGACGATGCCTTTGATAAGGTCCCGGGTCTGCATCGCATCACTGCGCCGTGCGACAATGCTTTGCATTGCGCAGGCTTGTGCTGCATCGCGACCGGGACATGCAAGCGATGAATGGCCTTTCCGAAGCGACGATCATGAACCGGGAAGCAGCCCTGCTGCGCGCAGCATGCCTTTGTCAGCCGGCGCCGGGCCACCGACGCTGACGACGGCTTCGCCCTTGTCGGCATAGACGGCGTGCTTGATGCCGACCGGGACATGGATCACCTGCCCGGCTTCGAAAGCAAGCCGCAGGTCGTGGTCGAAATCGACGATCGTGCCGCGTCCTTCGAGAATGTAGATCGTATCTTCGGACTCGGCGTGGATATGCGGCACGTTGCCTTCGCCCGGCGCGATCCGCACGAAATTCATGTTGGCGGTCTCCGCGCCTGCGCCGAGCCAGACGATCAGCCGCGCATCGCGCGAGATCAGCGGCACCTGCACGCCGGGATCGTCGCGATGGAAAAGCCGGATCGCCCCTTCGGACGGGCCTGCCGAAGCGGCCATCGGCGTGTCGTAAAGCGTCGTATCCACCGGACATGGTCCGCCGATCAGTGCCAACGTCCCGGCGGCGGCGAAGCGATAGGCCGTGCGCGGTTGGATGTGCACCATCGAGCCCTCGACGAGCGCGAAACGCTGTCCGGCATCGTCGTCGACCTCGCCCTCGCCGCTCAACACGTAATAGACGGCCTCCATCGGATGCCGCAGCAGGCGCGTCTCGCCGCCGGGCTTGAGGTCGATCCTGTGCAGCGATCGCAAGCGCGCGCCGGTCTGCGGCCAGATCACCGGCCAAGCCCGTCCGTTGACACTGACAAGGTCGAGCGATACCTCACCTTGATGGGCGTCGATCACCTGGACTGTTGCCGTTCGGGTTGTGTCTGTCACGATGGGACCCTGTTGCTGGTCGCGCTTCGGGGAGTGGCGCTGTCATGATGGATTTCGCCACTCGCGTTCACAATCATAATTATCGCCTCGATCCGATTATCCGGTCGCTGCTCGACACGGACTTCTATAAATTCCTGATGCACCAGTTCATCTGGATGCTCTATCCGACGGTGCCGGTCACCTTCGGGCTCATCAACCGCACCCGCGAGGTCCGGCTTGCAAACATCATTCCGGAAGACGTGCTGCGCGCGCAGCTCGACAATGTGCGAACGCTGCGGTTCCGCGAAAACGAATTGATCTGGCTCGCCGGCAACCGCTTCTACGGCCGCCGCGATATTTTCCGTCCGGAATATATCGATTATCTCCGAACGTTCCGGCTGCCGGATTATCAGCTCGAGACGATTGACGGCCAATATGTGCTGACCTTCGCCGGCGCATGGGCCGAGGTGACGCTATGGGAAATCTACGCGCTCGCCATCGTCAGCGAATTGCGCACCCGCGCCGCGATGGCGTCGCTCGACAAATTCGAGCTGGATATTCTCTACGCCCAGACCAAAACCAAGATTTGGGGCAAGATCAAACGGCTGCACGAATGGCCGCAACTGCGCCTCGCCGAATTCGGCACGCGGCGGCGGCACAGCTTTCTGTGGCAGGAATGGGTGACGGACGTGATGGCCAGCGAGCTGGGGCCGGCCTTCGTCGGCACCTCGAACGCGCACCTCGCCTTCAAGCACAGCTACGAGGCGATCGGCACCAATTCGCACGAATTGCCGATGGTCGCCGCTTGCCTTGCCGATTCCGACGAGGCGCTGAAATCCGCGCAGTACGAAGTGCTCGCGAAGTGGCAGGAGGTCTATGACGGCGAACTGCTCATCATCCTGCCGGATACGTTCGGCATGACGCAGTTTTTGCGCGACGCGCCACCATGGGCTTCGACCTGGACCGGCATGCGGCTCGATAGCAAGGAGCCCCACGCCGCCGGAGAAGAAGTTATCGCCTGGTACAAAAAGCGAGGCCAAGACCCGCTGAAAAAACGTTGCATGTTCAGCGACGGGCTCGAAGTGGATTCGATGATCGACCTGCACCGGAAATTCCGTGGCCGCATCCGCGAAAGTTATGGCTGGGGCACGATGGCGACGAACGATTTTCGGGGCTGCCACCCGCGCGGGCTGAACACGCTCGATCCGATCAGCCTGGTCTGCAAGGTGACCCACGCCAACGGCAAGACTGCCGTCAAGCTCTCGGACAATCCCGCCAAGACCACCGGCAGCCCGCAGGAGGTCGCGCACTACACGCGCATCTTCGGGCAGGACGGCTTCGCGCATGCCGACGTGCTGGTCTAGCGGGCGATGCGATTGCTGCTGAAAATCGCTGCGGCGCTGTTAGTCGCGGCCGTGGCCTTCGCGACGTTGGGGCCGCCGCGCTACCGGCCCATGACCAGTCTCGGCCAAGACGGCGAACACGCGCTGGCCTTCGTGCTGGTCGGGCTGGCCGTCGGCCTTGCGTGGCCACGCCGACCATGGCTGACGGCCGTCGTCGCCGTCATTCTCACGGGTCTCTTGGAGCTGTCGCAATTCCTCGCCCCCGGTCGCCATGCGCGTCTCGAAGACTTCATCGTCGATAGCCTGGCCCTGTGCGTCGGCCTGGCCGTTGCGGCTGGACTGCGGCTTTTGGTCCATCGCCGGCGCGCGCGAGCCTCCGCAACCGACGTTTGACTCTTCGGCATCTGGCATGCCAGTGATCGGCGCGGGATTTCGCAAGGCATCCATGATGGCTGAGGCACACATAGCGGTCGTCAGGATCGCGCCGGAGACCAGTTTCAAGATCAAGGCGTATGACGCCTTGAAGGATGCCATTTTGAAAATGGACATCTATGCGCAGCCGGAGCCGGTGATGCTCGACGAGCGCGCGCTGTCCGACCGCCTCGGCGTCAGCCGCACCCCGATCCGCGAAGCCGTTGCGATGCTCGAGCAGGACGGCTTCGTCCGGATCGTGCCGCGACGTGGAATCTTCGTCGTCAAGAAATCCAGAACCGAGATCGTCGACATGATCCGGGCCTGGGCGGCGCTGGAGAGCATGGCCGCGCGATTGATCACGTCGGTCGCCCGCAAGCAGGATATCTCGGCGTTGCGCGACGTCTTCAAGGATTTCAGCGCCGACCGCCTGCCGCAGGATCACATCGAGGAATATTCCCGCGCCAACGTCGCCTTCCATCAGGCGTTGCTGTCGCTCAGCGAATCCCCTGTGCTGGTCGATCTGACCAACGATCTGCTGCTGCATGTGCGCGGCTATCGGCAACTCACGATCGGGCGCGCCGACCGTATTAAAGTGTCGCTGCCGGAGCACCTCGCCATCATCGAAGCGCTTGAAGATCGCGACACCGAACGTGCCGAGAAACTGGCGCGCGACCACACACTTGGCCTCGCCGCTTATGTCGAAGCTTTCGGACACGAACTCGCTTGAAAAGCATTTGCTAAATTACGGAGTGACACGATGACCCAGGCGCTCAAGGGCGTTCGCATTCTCGATTTTACCCACGTCCAGTCCGGGCCGACCTGCACGCAATTGCTGGCCTGGTTCGGCGCCGATGTGATCAAGGTGGAGCGCGCCGGCGAAGGCGACGCCACGCGCGGGCAGTTGCGAGATATCCCCGGCGTGGACAGTCTCTACTTCAC
>JANMAN010000328.1:0-2174 GCA_031359885.1 Tardiphaga sp.
GACGTCGATCGCTGCGAAGCAATCCAGTCTTGTTTGGAGCCGACTGGATTGCTTCGTCGCCGTCTATCCTCGAAGACGAGGACAGACCGCTTCTCGCAATGACAAAACCCTCACACCACCATCATCGGGGCCGACCGACCGCTGCGCTCCTGCGCTTCCACGGCTGCGACGGCCGTCATGTTCAGGATGCCGCGCGCCGTCACGGACGGCGTCAGGATATGTGCCGGCCGCGCGGGCCCGATCAGGATCGGACCGACCGGCAGCGCGTCGCCGAGTATTTTGATCATCTGATAGGACGCATTCGCCGCATCGAGATTCGGCAAGATCAAAACATTCGCGACGCCCTTCAAGCGCGAATGCGGCAGGATCAATTCGCGGGCCGCTTCCGACAAAGCCGTATCGCCCTGCATTTCGCCGTCGGACTCGATCTCCGGGTGACGCTGGCTGAACAGGTTCGCGGCCTGACGCACCTTGCGGGACGACTCGGTGTCGTAGCTGCCGAAATCGGAATGCGACACGAACGCGATCTTCGGCTTGATATTGAAGCGCTGCACATGCACGGCGGATTGGGCCGCAATCTCGCAAAGTTCTTCCGCCGTCGGATTCGGGCGCACTTGCGTGTCGGCGATGAAATACGCGCCCTTGCTGGTGATCATCAGCGACAGTGCGGCGAAGTCGCTGACGCCGGGCTGAAACCCGATGATCTCGCGGATGTGCCGAAGATGGCGCATGTAGCTGCCCTCAACGCCGCAGATCATCGCGTCCGCCTCGCCGCGAACCACCGCCAGCGCGGCGATCACCGTTGCATTGGTGCGGATGGTCGTGCGGGCGACATCGGGCGTCGCGCCATGGCGGCCAGCGGCATCGATGTACGACTGCACGTAGGATCGATAACGCGGATCGTCCTCGGGATTGATCAGGTCGAAATCGGTCCCAGCGCGGATCGAGAGACCGAAGCGTTTGATGCGCGCCTCGACGACGGACGGCCGACCGACCAGGATCGGCCGCGCCAATTTTTCTTCGAGCACCACCTGCGTCGCGCGCAGCACACGCTCGTCCTCGCCCTCGGCATAAATGACGCGGACCGGTTGCGATTTTGCTTTCGCGAAGACCGGCTTCATCACCAGTCCCGAGCGGAACGCGAAGCGCTCTAGCACGGCGATGTAATCGTCGAAGTCGGTGATCGCGCGCGTGGCCACGCCCGAATCCATCGCAGCCTTGGCGACGGCCGGCGCGATGCGCAGAATCAGACGCGGATCGAACGGCGACGGGATCAGCGAGCCGACGCCGAAGCCTTGCGCCTCGCCGCTGTCAAAGCCCTGCGCGACCATGTCGGACGGCGGATCGCGCGCGAGTTGGGCGATCGCATCCACAGCGGCGTGCTTCATGTCTTCGTTGATGGCGGTCGCGCCGACATCGAGCGCACCCCGAAAGATGAACGGGAAACACAGGACGTTGTTGACCTGGTTCGGGAAGTCCGACCGCCCGGTGCAGATCATCGCATCGGGTCGCGCCTTGCGAGCTTCGTCCGGCATGATCTCGGGATTGGGATTGGCGAGCGCCATCACCAACGGTTTGGCCGCCATCGACTTGACCATGTCCGGGGTCAGGACGTTCGGCGCGGATAGTCCGAGGAAAATATCGGCGCCGCCGATAACGTCGCCAAGCGTGCGCTTGTCAGTCTTCTGCGCATAGACCGCCTTCCAGCGATCCATCAGCGTGTTGCGGCCCTCATGAACGACGCCGTCGATGTCGCAAACCCAGATGTTCTTGAGCTGCGCGCCGAGCGACACCAGCAGATTCAAACACGCGATGGCCGCCGCGCCGGCGCCCGAACACACGATCTTCACGTCGGCGAGTTGCTTGCCGTTCAGCAGCAGCGCGTTCTTGATCGCAGCACCGACGATGATGGCCGTGCCGTGCTGGTCGTCGTGAAAGACGGGAATTTTCATCCGTGCCTTGAGCTGCGCCTCGATCTCGAAACACTCCGGGCCCTTGATGTCTTCAAGGTTGATGCCGCCGAACGTCGGCTCCAGCGCAGCGACCGTTTCGACGACGCGCTCGATGGTGTCGGCGGCGATCTCGATATCAAACACATCGATGCCGGCGAACTTCTTGAATAGGACCGCCTTGCCTTCCATGACAGGCTTCGACGCCAGCGGCCCGATATTGCC
>JANMAN010000365.1:0-4830 GCA_031359885.1 Tardiphaga sp.
GGCGCGACCGGCACGAAGTCGCGCATCAATTCGTAATTGCGTTGCGGCAGAAGCGATTCGTTCGCCGTCTGCGTATTGGACATCATCAGCAGCGTGTAGCCGTCCGGCGCGGCCTTCGCCGCCTCGACGGTGCCGATCACCGCGCCTGCACCCGGTTTGTTTTCGACCACGAAGGGTTGCTTCAGGCTGTCCTGCAAATCCTTCGCGATCAGGCGCGCAGTGACGTCGGCCGGACCGCCGGCACCGAACGGCACGATGATCCGCACGAGGCGCGTCGGATACTCCTGCGCATGAGCAGGCGTTGCAGCCGACAGGGCGGCAACGACGAACATCGATCGCCAAAAAATACTCATGTGTCCTCGCTTGGCAAGATCGGCATCGACTAGACGAATCTGTTCTCGATTTTTCCGATGCCGGAAATTTCGATGGCAACCACATCACTCGTCTTCAGGAATTTCGGCGGCGAGAACCCGATGCCGACGCCGGCCGGCGTCCCGGTCGCGATGATATCGCCGGGCTTCAGCATCAGGCCTGCGGAGATCGTGCTGACCAACGAGGGGATGTTGAAGATCAGATCGCGCGTATTGGCGTTCTGGCGCAGTTCGCCGTTGACCCAGCATTTCACGTCGAGATTTTCGGGATCGAGGTCGTCGCTCGTTGCGATCCACGGTCCCATCGGGCAGAACGTGTCGAGCGTCTTGCCGAGATACCACTGCTTGTGATTTTTCTGGCGGTCGCGCGCCGTGACGTCGTTGACGATGGTGTAGCCGAAGATATGCTTGTAGGCGTCCGCGCGCGTGATGTTCTCGCCGGCCGTACCGATGATGACCGCGAGTTCCGCCTCATAATCGACGCTCGACGTGACATGCGCGTGCAATCGCACATCGTCCGCCGGACCGACCACCGTGTTCGGCCCCTTGGAGAAGACGGCCGGATATTCGTCGATCTCCGCGCCCTTGACCGCGCCGGCTTCGAAGCCGCTGCGCGAAAATTCCCGCGCATGCTCGCCATAATTTTTGCCGACGCAAAAGATATTTCGGCGCGGCACGGCGATCGGCGCCAGAAGTTGCACATCCGACAGCGCGATCGATGCGCCGTCGTGCGATAATTCCGACTTCAGAGAAGCGTACCGCGTGACGAGGTCCACCATATCGGTGACGCCGGCGATCGGGCGCACGGAATTGCTGGCCACATCGACGATGCCGACATGCTCGGCCCCTTGATAGGTAAATGTCGCGAACTTCATAGGGTGGTCTCCGAACGAATAAAAAAACGATCAGCTAATTACTGAACCTTGCCGATTTTCTTGACAGCCGTGATGAGCCGCGCGCTATCGGCCGCGACGAAGGTCGCGAAATCGGGCGCGTCGAGATACGCGATGGGACTGCCGGCCGTCTCCAGCGTCTTGACGACTTCGGGAGACTTGACCGCGTCGCGCATCGCATCGCGGAGCTTCGCCATGATCGGCTCGGGCAACGCTTTCTGCGCGAACAGTCCCGCCCAGATGTAGAATTCGACGTCCTTGTAGCCGAGCTCCTTGAACGTCGGAACGTCCGGGAAACTTGCAATGCGCTCGGCGCCCCAGTTGGCGAGAACGCGCAGCTTGCCGTCATCGACCTGTTGACGCAGCACGCCGGGTGCCGAGGCGATGGCTTGAACCGTGTCCGACAAGAGGCCGGTCAACGCAGGGCCGGCGCCACGAAACGGCACGTGCAGCAAATTGATGCCCGCGCTGTTCGCGAACATTTCCATCGCCAGATGCAGCGTCCCGTAGGGTCCCGACGAGCCGTAGGGAATT
Organism: Tardiphaga sp.; assembly: GCA_031359885.1. Taxonomy (GTDB): domain Bacteria; phylum Pseudomonadota; class Alphaproteobacteria; order Rhizobiales; family Xanthobacteraceae; genus Tardiphaga. The sequence goes on from JANMAN010000365.1 coordinate 1,799, forward strand.
TCACCCGGACGCTTTTTCGCATCGGCAACGAAATCCTGAAGCGTCTTCCATGGCGACGACGCCGGCACGGCAAGCAGCGTGGGATCGGCAAGCACGCGCGCGACCGGCGCGAAGTCGTCGATCTCATAGGCGACCGGACGCGCGAACAAACGATCGGCTTCCGGCAGGATCGCGAGCGACGACAGCGTCATCAGCAGCGTATAGCCGTCGGGGGCCGCCCGCGCGGCTTGTGCGTTACCGACCGACCCACCGGCTCCGCCCGCGCGGTTATCGACGACGAACGGCTTGCCGAGAATCCGCTCCAACGCGATCGACACCGGCCGCGCCGCAAGATCGGCCTGCCCGCCTGCGGGAAACGGGACGATGACGGTGACGTTTCGCGTCGGCCATGTCGCCTGCGCGAATGCGGTCGTCGATGTCAGACCGGGCAACATCGGCACGATTGGCGCGAGGGCCATCGATTTCAACAACGATCGGCGGTTCATGGCGGACACTATCTCCAAGGTCGGGCGGCGAGCGATAACGGACCGATCAAGCGATCCGAGACCGGTCTCGAGCTTTCGTTTTCAGATGATGACGGCGTTGCGCGCCAAGGCCGGCAGCACACGCTTCTCGGATTTCTGGATATGCGCCCGGATCACGCGGACCGCGCCACGCTTGTCGCGGCGTTGCATGGCGTCGATAATGTCGGCGTGTTCAGCGACGATTTGCGCCGAATCGCGTCCCTTGACGTTCGCGAGGCTGACCCGCACCAGCCGATCGGCCTGTTCGATCAAATCGCACGCCGCAGCGGCCATTCGCCGATTGCCCGACGCATGCGCGACCGCGGAATGAAAATCGCGATTGTAGGTGATGAAGTCTTCCCGGCTGCCGACGAACGACCTGAACGCGTCCAACGCCAGCAGGACGCTCTGCGGCGCATGCTCGATGGCCTCGGCGACACAAGCGGGCTCGATGGCCAGACGGAAACGGAGAAGATCGCGGGCGTCGCCAAGCGATATGGGATTGACCCGGTAGCCCTGCCGCGGATTGACCGTTACCAGATGCTCGCGCTCGAGCCGCAACAACGCCTCGCGAACCGGCTGGCGACTGACGGTGTAACGATCGGCAAGTTCTTGCTCGCGCATATCATCGCCGGGTGCCAACCGACACGTCAGAATATCAGCTCGCAAAGCATCGTAGATGTTTTCGCGTAAAAGCATCAAAAATCTCGGATTTCTTGTCAAACCATTCCATACGTGAAATATCACGTCAATGGTCAAGCGCGGCTCGATCGCGGCTTTGGTTGTGACAGGTTGCTGTAAAAGACGAGGAAATTTGCGATGAACCGACATTTCGCCGACGGCATGGTCAGCGCCCAGGAGTTCGGCACGGGGCCGCTGCTCGTTCTGTTTCATTCTTTGTTGTCGGATCGCAGCAGCTTCGATCGCATCGTCCCGCAACTGGCCCGCGATTTTCGCGTCGTCGTGCCGGAACTGCCCGGCTTCGGTGGATCGGAAGCCGTCGACGGCGGCCTGCCCGACGTTGCCGACCGCATGGCCGCGATGGTGCGCGATATCGCCGGCGATGAGCGCGCGATCGTTCTCGGCAACGGCTATGGCGGCTTCGTCGCCCTGCAGATGGCAATCCGCCATCCCGCGATCGTCGCACGGCTCGTCTTGGCGGATTGCGGTGCGGCATTCTCCGAACCCGGACGGGAAGCTTTCCGCAACATGGCGGCCGTCTCGCGCGCCAAGGGACTCGAAGCGCTCACGCCGGTCGCGATGCGTCGGCTGTTCGCGCCTGAATTTCAGGACGCCAATCCGGACCTCATGCAGGAGCGGCGCACGGCTTTTCTGCGCACCGACCCGGATGTCTTTCACGCCGCGTGCTTGGCCCTCGCCGGCCTCGATCTTCGTCCCGAGCTGTCGAAGGTGACGATGCCGGTCCTCGTGCTGGTGGGAGATCAGGACGAAGCCACGCCGCCGCCGATGTCCGAAGAGTTGCACGCACTGCTTTCGGATTCGCGCCTCGCCATTCTGAAAGGTTGCGCGCATGTTCCGCCATTGCAGGCGCCGGACGCGTTTCTGGATGCGATCATGGATTTCATCCGCCCGGTCGAGGCGTCGAAGGTCGCCTGAGATTGTCGGATAGGTTTGGCGGCAAGATGGCTTTTCCAATATAAGAAACGATCAAGCGCCGACGCTCCGCGACAAACGATCGGCGCCACGAAACAAAAACAGGTGAGGAGACATCGCCGTCCCGGCGTGTGCCTTCGATCGATCCCACGGAGATATCAGATGCGTGAATATTCCATCGCGGCGATTCCGGCCGACGGCATCGGGCCGGAAGTGATCGCCGCCGGCATCGCCGTGCTCGAAAGCCTTCAGACGCGCATCGGCGACGTGAAATTCAACGTCGAGACCTTCGACTGGGGCTCGGCCTATTATCGCAAGCACGGCGTCATGATGCCGGCCGATGGCCTCGCCACGTTGAAGGCCTTCGATGCCATCTATTTCGGAGCGGTCGGTGCGCCCGACGTGCCCGACCACATCACGCTCTGGGGCTTGCGGCTGCCGATTTGCCAGGGCTTCGACCAATACGCCAACGTCCGCCCGACCCGGATTTTGCCCGGCATCACCTCGCCGCTGCGCAATGTCGAAACCGGCGATCTCGATTGGGTGATCGTGCGCGAAAACTCGGAAGGCGAATATGCCGGCTGCGGCGGCCGCGTGCATCGCGGCCTGCCCGAGGAAGTCGGCACCGAAGTCGCGATCTTCACCCGCGTCGGCGTTCAGCGGATCAAGCGCTATGCTTTCAAGCTAGCGCAGTCGCGGCCGCGCAAATTTCTCACTGTGGTCACCAAGTCGAACGCGCAGCGCCACGGCATGGTGATGTGGGACGAGATCGCCGAGGAGGTCTCGCGCGAATACGCCGACGTCACGTGGGACAAGATGCTGGTCGATGCGATGACGGTTCGCATGACCCTGAAGCCGCAGAGTCTCGACACCATCGTCGCGACCAACCTGCATGCGGATATTCTGTCCGATCTT
>JANMAN010000402.1:0-2324 GCA_031359885.1 Tardiphaga sp.
TGTGATCCGCGCGCGGCTCAGCGACGCGAAATTCTTCTATGAGACCGATCTGAAGACCAAGCTCGAAGCGCGCTTGCCGAAATTCGAGAATATCGTGTTTCACGAGAAGCTGGGCACGCAGGGCGAGCGCATCAAGCGAATCGAGCGGCTGGCGGCGGAAATCTCGCCAATCCTGTGGAAGCAGCGCGCGACCTATTTCGGCGGCAAGTTCTTGAACGCCGACGACTTTAACGATGAGCAGCAATATAATCGCCATGTCTGCCGCGCCGCGAAGCTAGCCAAGGCGGATTTGCTGACCGAAGTGGTCGGCGAATTCCCTGAGTTGCAAGGCCTGATGGGCAAGTATTACGCGCTCGCGCAAAACGAAGATGCATCCGTCGCTGCAGCAAGCGAGGATCATTACAAGCCGCAAGGCCCGAACGACCGCGTGCCGACCGATCCGATCTCGATCGCCGTCGCGCTCGCGGATAAGATCGACACGCTGGTCGGCTTCTGGGCCATCGACGAAAAGCCGACGGGATCGAAAGACCCGTTCGCGCTGAGGCGTGCGGCGCTGGGTGTGATTAGGCTGACTCTTGAGAATGATCTTTCTTTGTCGTTTTTTGAACTAATCGAAAAGGCAGTGCGGCCTATTTTCGAAAAACAAGCTGACGGATTTTTCTCAGACATTTTAGATAAGCTTCGTAAGACGGCCGAATTATCAGATGATCCGAGTCTGGTGGATAGATTTAAAGCTAGCAGCGAATATATCGAGCCGTGGACCGACCACGTCTATCACCGAGTAACCGAAGTTCAGAGGAGCCTTCGATCTTTTGTTGTAGAACGACTGAAGGTGCAACTGAGGGAGAAGGGCGCTCGTTTTGATCTAGTTGACGCGGTATTGGCACGCCCTGCCGTTTCCAATCAAATGGTTGATACGCTAGGGGGCATCGACTTCTCGCCCATTGTTAAAACTGATGCTGACGACCTCCTGATGATCGTGCGCCGCGTCGAGGCACTCGGCAAATTCCTCGACACCGACGACGGCAAGAATTTGCGTGCGGGCGTCAAGCGCGCGTCGAACATTTTGGCTATCGAAGAGAAGAAGGACAAGCGCGCCTATGACGGCGCGCCGGATGCAGCGCTATTCAAGCTCGACGAAGAAAAAGCACTCGCGACCGCGATCGCAGACGTGCAGCCGGAGGCCACGGCGGCCGTCGCCAAGGAAGATTTTGCTGCCGCGATGACCGCGATGGCGAAGTTGCGCCCGGCGGTTGATGCGTTCTTCGAGCGGGTCAAGGTCAACGACGACGACGCGGGCGTCCGCGAAAACCGGTTGAAGTTATTGAACGAAATCCGCGCCGCCACGCGGGCAGTGGCAGATTTCTCGAAGATTCAGGATTGAGTTTCCGTCATTCCGGGGCGCTTGACCCTGCCGCCTTCGGCAGGATCATGCGAGCCCGGAAGCCATACTCCCCGTGGGGGTTATGGATTCCGGGCCTGAACCCACGCCGGCTTCGCCGACGAGCGGTTCATCCCGGAATGACAAGCCCCTGGAACCAAACCGCCTCCGCGCCGTCTCCCGTAGCGGAATAGTTCGAACATCCTTGGAGCATCACATGACCGTCACCATGGCCAATGTCCCGGCAATCGTCGCGCTTTTGGCGGGCGTTCTCATTCTCATCATGCCGCGACTGCTGAACTTCATCGTCGCGATCTATTTGATCTTCATCGGGCTCGTCGGGCTCGGCGTCTTCAAGATGCTGAAATTCTGACGTAAGTTCCCATTCGGCTTGCGTCGGTCCGGTCAAAATGGTTCAAGGCGCAGTCGCTAAATCGAGCCGTTTTCCCTCATAAAGACCGTCTGGAAGCCATGGCACACACATCGGCAAGCACCGCATCGGCAAGCACCGCATCGGCCGCCTCCAAATCCGCAACGCCGGACCAGTGGGTCTATTCGTTCGGCGACGGCAAAGCCGAGGGCGACGCGGCGATGCGCAACTTGCTCGGCGGCAAGGGTGCGAACTTGGCCGAAATGGCCAATCTCGGCCTGCCGGTGCCGCCCGGTTTCACGTTGCCGACGTCGGTGTGTACGTATTTCTACGCGCACGACAAAACCTATCCCGCCGAATTGAAAACGCAGGTCGAGGCGGCGCTCTCCGTTGTCGGCAAGATCGCCGGCAAGGGTTTCGGCGACGCGAAAAATCCGCTGCTGGTCTCGGTCCGCTCCGGCGGCCGCGCCTCGATGCCGGGCATGATGGACACGGTGCTCAACCTCGGCCTCAACGACGAGACCGTCGAAGCGCTGGCGAAGCTCTCGGGCGACAAGCGCTTCGCCTATGACA
>JANMAN010000426.1:0-1768 GCA_031359885.1 Tardiphaga sp.
AGCCGCCGGACTGGCTGTTCGGCCCGGCCTGGACGACAATCTTCGCTTTCGCGGTGGCGTCCGCTGTCTATGCGTGGCGCAATGCGCAGACCCGCGCGCAGCGGGATTGGGTCATCGGCCTGTTCGCGCTCAACGGCTGTCTCAACGTGTTGTGGAGCACGTTGTTTTTCGCGGTCAAACGGCCGGATTGGGCGCTGATGGAAGTGGGCTTTCTGTGGCTCGCGATTCTGGTGCCGATGATCGTGTTCTGGCGCAACTCAAAGCTCGCAAGCTTGTTGCTGCTGCCGTATCTGGCGTGGGTGACCTTCGCCGCTTACCTAAATTTGACGGTGGTGCGTTTGAATGCGCCGTTTGTTTAAGGCTGGCAGGGCCGTCATTGCCGGGCCGGGCGCAGCTTGCGCCCGTTGACCCGGCAATCTATCTCTTCGCAAGAGCCATTTTTTGATGGATGGCCGGGTCATCGCACGCGAAGAGGCGTGCTCGCCCGGCCATGACAGGTTGCTGAATGTCTGATCACTTCGCCAGCGGGCGTCTCGTCGATCTCATTTTGCTGATCGTCGCGATCGAGGCCGTCGTGCTGATCGCCTACTGGCGCAAGACGGGCAAGGGCATCGCGCCGCCCAATTTATTGCCGAACCTGATCGCCGGCGCGCTGCTTCTGCTGGCGTTGCGGCTGACGCTGGCGCAAGCGGGGTGGATGGCAATCTGCGGATGCCTCGCTGCGGCCGGCGTCGCCAATGTGATCGACATCATGAGGCGCTGGCGCGGCTAGCATCGTGTTTCGTGCCCGACAGGTCGCTTGACTCGGGCGTCGCGATGACCAATCTCGCGACCAACAAAACAAAGTCCGGGAGAGACCGACAATGGCTGACGCATACATCATCGACGCCTGCCGCACCCCGCGCGGCATCGGCAAGGTCGGCAAAGGCAAGCTGGCGAACCACCACCCGCAGCATCTGGCTGCGACGGTGCTGAAGGCGATCGCCGAGCGCAACAATCTCAACACCGCCGACGTCGACGATATCATCTGGTCGACCTCGACCCAGCGCGGCAAGCAGGGCGGCGACCTCGGCCGCATGGCGGCGCTCGACGCCGGCTACGACGTCAAGGCGTCCGGTACGACGCTCGACCGTTTCTGCGGCGGCGGCATCACCGCGGTGAATTTCGCTGCGGCCCAGATCATGTCCGGCATGGAAGATGTCGTGATCGCCGGCGGCACCGAGATGATGTCGCTGACCGGCGCGATGGCGGCCGAAGACATGGCGGCCGGCAAGGCGCCGCTCGGCATGGGGTCGGGCAATGCGCGCCTCAACAAAATGCATCCGCAGTCGCATCAGGGCATCTGCGGCGACGCGATCGCGTCGATGGAAGGCATCAGCCGCGAAGCGCTCGACGCGCTCGGGCTCGAAAGCCAGCGTCGCGCTGCCATCGCGATCAAGGAAGGCCGCTTTGACAAGAGCCTCGTGCCGGTCACGGACGACGAGGGCAACGTCGTGTTGGCGAAGGACGAATATCCGCGTCCGGAAACCACCGCCGAAGGTCTTGCCGGATTGAAGCCCGCGTTCAGCGCGATGGCCGATCATCCGCTGGACGAGAAGGGCACGACCTTCCGCAAGCAGATCAACCAGAAATATCCCGACCTCAAGATCGAGCATTTCCATCACGCCGGCAATTCGTCGGGCGTGGTCGATGGCGCGGCCGCCTTGCTGCTGACGTCGAAGGCCTATGCCGAGAAGCACGGCATGAAGCCGCGCGCGCGCATCGTGGC
>JANMAN010000442.1:0-5406 GCA_031359885.1 Tardiphaga sp.
AGCGCTATCGTCGTAAAGCTCGCGGCTTTCGCGAAGGCGCACGACCGCACGATGCTCGAATTGGCGTTCTCATGGCTCGCCGCGCAGCCGCAGGTGTCGAGCGTCATCGCCGGCGCTTCGCAGCCCGAACAGATCGAACAGAACGTCAAAGCGATCGCGTGGGATCTAAGCGCGGACGATCTGACGGCGATCGACGGGATCACAAAGGGGTAATGTCATTCCGGGGCGCAGGCGGCTCTTGCCGCATGCGAACCCGGAATGACAAGAAACTCAATTCGCTCTCACCACGGCATCCACGAGCAGTCCCGCGAACAGCAACAAACCCGCATCGCGGTTCGATTTGAATAGCCGCAGACACACCTTCGAATCCGCGATCTTGAGCCGCACGATCTGCCATGTGAGATGAGCGGCGAATGCGCCGAGGCCGAGCCACGCCACCCAACCCGCGCCTGCAAGGGCCAACGCAACGCCGAACAAAGCCACCGCCAATCCATAAAACAGCACCAACATCGGCCGCGTCTTCGCGCCGAACAAAAGCGCCGTCGATTTGATGCCGATCAGCGCGTCATCCTCGGTGTCCTGATGGGCGTAGATCGTGTCGTAACCGATCACCCAGGAGATCGATCCGGCATATAAAACGAGTGCGATCACGTCGATGCGGCCGAGCAGCACCGCAAAGCCCATCAACGCGCCCCATGAAAAGGCGAGGCCGAGCACGATCTGCGGCCAGTACGTGATGCGTTTCATGAATGGATAGGCGGCGACGATCGCCAGCGATGCGATGCCGACGCCGACGGCGAACCCGTTGAATTGCAGCAGCACGATCAGGCCGACCAACGCCTGCGCGACGAGAAATCCCAACGCCTGCCGTACGCTGACCTGCCCCGCTGGAATCGGCCGCGACCGGGTGCGCTCCACCTGCGCATCGAGATGACGATCGGTGATGTCGTTCCAGGTGCAGCCCGCAACGCGCATCACGAAGGCGCCGACGTAGAACAAGGCAATCTTCGAGGCGAGATGCGTCAGGTCATGCGCGATCCCGGCGGCCAACGCGGCGGACCACCAGCACGGCAGCAGCAGCAACCACGAGCCGATCGGCCGGTCGAAACGCGACAGCCTCAGATAAGGCTGCGCCCAGGCGGGGGCTGCCCGATCGACCCAATTGCCGGTGGAGTCGGCGACGCGGACGGAAGCGTCGCTCATGGCGTCATCGCGCCAGCACGTTGCCGTTCAGCGTATCGAAGGTGCTGCCGCCTTTTTTAGATGCGGTCGCTTCCGGCAACGCAGCCGAGGAGCCGAGCACTTCGCTCAAAGACGGACCGGCGGGACCGCGCTGTTGCTGTTGCTGGGCCACGTTGCAGACCTGCGCCTGCATTTTCGAGGTGTTCTTGTGGCTCGCTTTGAGCTGGTCGCCGATCTGCGCCGGGATCCCGCACTTCTGCGCGTTGACCTCGATGTATTTGATCATCTTCAATTCGGCCTGCGCGAAATTGCCGATCAGCTTGCAGGCTTCGTCGGGCGGTGCCTTGCGCGCGCTGGCGGCTTTGATCGCGGCACCGCGTTTTTCCGTATCCTCGCGCAGCGGCAGAAAGCCTTTCATGCAGGCGTCGCCGCCCGGTGGCCCGGCCTGCTGCGGTCCGGGACCGGGACCACCGCCGAAGCCGCCCATGGGCGCGGCACCGCCCGACGGAAATGCGCTGGGCGCGCCGATCGAGGCAGCGGGTGCAGCGCCGTTGACCGGCGGAAACGGCGAGGCGCCACCGCTCGGCGGCGCGGCGGACTGGTTCGGCAGCGGCGCTGGAAACGCGCTCTGTGCATTCGCAGCCGCGGTCGCGACCAGCAGCATCGCCGCGCTCAGCGGCCCGATCAAACGGCGGTTCATCAACAAAGGCGTCCTCCGGCAACAACAAGGGCGTTGCGAACGCAGTCTTGCGGAACCCGTAGGGTCCAGCGCGTGACGGTGTTGGCGTTCTACGATTCCTGCCCGCCCTTAACAACCCGTTGATTCAGGCGACAGCGCGGCGTTGCAGCGCAGTTAGGCTTATAATTCCCGGCGATTACGCTAAAAAGCTGCCGAACCGGACGAAACCATGCCCGACCACGATTTCAAAAGCCCCCGCCTCTACATCGATGCGCCGCTGGCCGCGGGCGTGGCCGTGCCGATCGACCGCGAGCAGGGCAATTACCTCGGCAACGTAATGCGGTTGACCATAGGCGACCGGGTTTTGGCCTTCAACGGCTGCGACGGCGAATGGCTGGCGGTAATCGCCGGCCGCAAGCGCCCGGATGCGCTGGAAATCCAGAGCCAGACCCGGCCGCAAACCACGCTGCCCGATATCGTCTACGCCTTCGCGCCACTCAAGCACGCGCGGCTGGATTACATGGCGCAGAAGGCCGTCGAGATGGGCGTGGCGACCTTGCAGCCGGTCATCACGCGCCACACCCAGGTCAGCCGCGTCAACACCGAGCGGATGCGGGCCAACGCCATCGAGGCAGCCGAGCAATGCGGCATCCTCAGCCTTGCGACCGTCGGAGAACCGCTCACGCTCGACAAGTGGCTCGCCGCCCGCACGCCGGGGCGTCTTCTGGTGTTTTGCGACGAGGCAACGGATGTCGCGAGCCCCCTCGCCGCACTGCAAGCCGCCAAGGCGTCCGGCACGTCCGATGGCATCGACGTCCTGATCGGCCCGGAAGGTGGCTTCGCCGCCGAGGAGCGCGACCTCCTGAAGCGCCAGCCGCATGTGCTCGTGCTGTCGCTCGGCCCCCGCATCCTGCGCGCCGACACCGCCGCCGTCGCAGCACTCACGCTGGTGCAGGCGGCGCTGGGCGATTGGCAGCGTTAAGCGCGCCACCGAAACAGGGTCGAAACCGTCATGAGGCCGTGCTAGAGCCTGCGCTTTGCTGAAACCTCACGCCTTTTTGCGCCTGGACCTCGACGATGACGCCCTCTGCCGCCCTCGACGCGACCGCAACCGCCGCCCCGGCGGATGCTCTGCTGCGCTCGTTCATGGCGGCCGGTTATCACCACGCGCAGCCGGCGGTCCTGCAACCCGCCGAGCCGTTCCTCGATCTCTCCGGTGAAGACATTCGCCGCAGCCTCTACCTCACCACCGATCCCGGCGGCGAGGAGCTGTGCCTGCGACCTGACCTCACGATCCCGGTCGCGCGGGATTACCTCGCCTCACCGCGCGCGGGTGCTCCGGTGGGCTACTGTTACCTTGGACCCGTTTTTCGATATCGCGCAGGCAAGCCCAGCGAATTCCAGCAAGCGGGCCTGGAATCCTTCGGCCGCACCGATCGCGCCGCGGCCGACGCGGAGATGCTGGCGCTGGCCCTGGAAGCCACCGCCGCCTTCGGCATCGATGACGTGGACATCCGCACCGGGGACGTCGCTTTGTTCAGCGCGTTGATCGACGCGCTCGATCTCTATCCGGTGTGGCGACGACGGCTCATCAAGGATTTCAACCGCAAAATCAGCCTCGCGCAGGATCTCGAACGCCTGACGCTTGCGACCGGCCCGCAGCGCAACGAATATGAGGGCGTGCTGGCGGCGCTCGCCGGCTCGGACCGCAAGGCCGCGCTGGCGCTGGTCACCGATTTGATGTCGATCGCAGGCGCGACCAATGTCGGCGGCCGCTCGGTCGCTGAAATCGCCGACCGCTTCCTCGAACAATCCACATTGAAAGGCGGCGCGCTGCCGCGCGACGCGCTCGACCACATCAAGCGCTTCCTCGCCATTGCCGGCGATCCGTCCGAAGCCGTGAAACAATTGCGCGCGCTGGCATCCGACGGCAAGCTCGACATCGGCGCTGCGATCGACGAGTTCGAAAGCCGTATCGGATTCATGGCCGCTCGCGGCATTGATGTTTCGAAAACTCGCTTCTCAACGTCGTTCGGACGCGGGCTCGATTACTACACTGGCTTCGAGTTCGAGTTGCACCGCAAGGGCAATGGCGACGACCCGCTCGTCGCAGGCGGGCGTTACGACAGATTGCTGACCCAACTCGGTGCGGCCGAACCGATCCCGGCAGTGGGCTTTTCGATCTGGATCGAAAGCTTGACGCAACAATCCGCTTTGAAAGCGGAGCGCGCATCATGACCGCGCCCTTCGTTCTCGCAGTCCCGTCCAAAGGCCGCCTGCAAGAAAACGCCGAGGCCTTTTTCACCCGCGCGGGACTCACACTGGCGAAGCCGGGCGGCGCGCGCGATTATCGCGGCACCATCAATGGCCTCGACAATGTCGAGATCGCCTATCTCTCGGCGAGCGACATCGCAGGTCAATTGGCGCGTGGCACCGTGCATCTCGGCGTCACCGGCGAAGATTTGCTGCGTGAAAGCATTCCCGACACCGACAAGCGCGTCGCGCTGATCGAAGGCCTCGGCTTCGGCAGCGCCAACGTCGTCGTCGCCGTGCCGCAAGCGTGGATCGACGTCCGCACCATGGCCGATCTCGACGACGTCACCACGGGCTTTCGCGCGCAACACAATCGCCGCATGCGGGTTGCGACGAAGTACATCAATCTGACGCGGCAGTTCTTCGCGACGCATGGCGTCGTCGATTATCGTATCGTCGAAAGTGCCGGTGCCACCGAGGGTGCGCCCGCGACCGGCGCGGCTGAAATGATCGTCGATATCACCACGACCGGTGCGACGCTGGCGGCCAACGGGTTGAAAGTGCTCGACGACGGCGTGATGCTGCGCAGCCAGGCCAACCTCGTCGCATCGCGCGATGCCGACTGGACGTTCGACGCCCGCGAGACCGCGCGGATTATCCACGACCACATCGCCGCCCGCGCCCGCGCCAGCAAATACAAAGAAGTTCGCACGCGCTTCGTCGGCTGCGACGATGCGATGCTGGCGGAAGCGCATAACCGCTTCGGCGTGGTGTCGCCGTTCGGCGGGCCGACTTCGTCGGGCATGCTGACGTTGCATTGCCCTCCGGCGCAGCTTTATGCGCTGGGTTCGTTTTTGCGCGCCAACGGCGCGGACACGGTGTCAGTGGGCTCGCTGGATTACGTGATGGACCGCGACAACCCGCTCTACGCGCGGCTTGAAGCGTTTCTGGCGACTTAGGATCTCGCAGATGACGTGTCGTGTCCCGGTCGCGATGCAGCACAAGTCTGCGCAATGCGAAGCATTGTCGCATGGCGCAGTGGTGCGTCGCAGAACCGGGATCGTAACGAAGGCAGTCTATGGAATGGTCCCGGCTCTGCGAAGCGGCATAATCGGCTAAGCCGATCATGCCGCTCCGCGTCCGGGACACTTCAAACATTTGGGGTTATGACCATATGGCCTCGACGATCTTGAATTTGGATTGCCCTTGATGACCCTCGGCTCCGACGTGTCCGCCCTCTCCATCCATGGCGACGTCGCCGCGCAGCGCGGCCTGTCGATCGTCGTCCCGGC
>JANMAN010000446.1:0-2656 GCA_031359885.1 Tardiphaga sp.
TGGCGAACTTCAACACACCATCAACAAGCTACCTGGGGGAAATCTCGGGGACTACGTAGAAGCAAAGGAAAGTAAATCATGAAAGACGGGCCTAACTCGCATGGGGACAGCCCCATTGGTAATGGAGAGGTCGACAGTTCAATCCTGTCTGGCAGCACCAGCCCGCCCCCGCTCGCGCATCGGGCGGTATCGCCGATCGGCGTTGCTCAGTTGCCGTAGAGATAATTCGGCAGCCACAGCGTCATGCCGGGCCACAGATACATCAGCACCATGCACAGCACGACGATCGCCATATAGGGCATCATACCGGAGAAGATCTGGTTGAGCGTCACATGCGAGGGCGCGACGCCCTTCAGATAGAAGGCGGACATCGCCACCGGCGGCGACAGGAACGCAGCCTGCAAATTCACGAAGACGAGGACGCCCCAAAGGATCGGGTCGATGCCGAAATGCTTCAGCATCGGCAGAAAGATCGGAACGAAGATCACGATGATCTCGGTCCACTCCAGCGGCCAGCCGAGCACGAAGATGATCGCCTGCGACAGGATCATGAACTGCACCGGCGTCAGGTTCAGCGACAGCACCCAGCTTTCCAGCAGCGCCTGACCGCCGAGAATCGCGAACACCGCCGAGAACAAGGCCGAGCCGACGAACAGCCAGCAGACCATCGAGGTGGTCTTCGCTGTGAGGAACACCGCCTCTTTGGTGCGCTTCCAGTCGAGCGTGCGGGCACTGAAGGCGAGCAGGAACGCGCCTGCGGCGCCCACGGCAGCGGATTCTGTCGCCGTCGTGATGCCGAGCAGGATCACGGCGAGCACCACGGCGGTGAGAATGCCGAGCGGCATCACCGACGAAATCAGCAGCCGCAGCACCTCGAATTGCTCGGCCTCCATGATCCAGTAATAATAGAACAGCAACAGCAGCAGCATCCCGGCCGTAAACGCGAAATACGTATAGAACTCGGGCGGCGGCCCGGCCTCGGACGGCGCGGCAGCGCTTTGGTTCTGCAAATCCGCATTGCCCATCTGCTGCAAGACTTCAGGCTCGCTGTCGCGGCTACTCGACGCGCCGCCGCCGCCGAGTTCTTCCAGCTTTTCTTCGGCAGGCTCGGCCAGCGTCGAAGAGTCTTTCGGCGCCGCTTGCATGCGCTGCTGCGCCGAGGTCGCGATGGCGGAGGGCGCATCCGGCTGCTGATGGATGACGACATACCACCACGCCGTTCCCAACGTCGCGAGCGTCAGCACCAGCGGCACCAGTGCGAAGCCGAGATTCTTCAACAGCGTCGCGTAAGTCAGCCGCGCGCCGTCCATGGTGATGGCCATCGCCCGCGACGGCGCAACCGCGGCCGACAGCAACGCCGGCAGCATCTTGCGCGAATAGGCGCGCTGGAGATCGCCGACCCATGGCCGCACCGGCACGCGGGTTTCGCTCTCCGGCAATTTCGGCGCGATCTTCGGATTTATGAGCGACCAGCCGATGATGTAGACGAGGTAAAGGAATGCGAGGAAGAAGCCGGGAAACATCGCCGCGGCATAGAGTTTGACCACCGACTGTCCGGCGACCGCGGCATAGACGATGATCATCACCGAGGGCGGGATCAGGATGCCGAGCGTGCCGCCCGCCGTGATGACGCCCGAGGCTAGGCGGACGTCGTAACCGGCTTTGAGCATCGGATTGAGCGCGATCACGCCCATCAGCACGACCACGGCGCCGACCAAGCCGCTGGCGATTCCCCAGAAGGTGCAGACCACCAGCGTCGCGACCGCGAGCGATCCGGGCACGCGGCGGAACGCGAGCTGGATCGAGTAGAACATCTTGTCGACGAGCGCACCGCGCTCCATCACGTAACCCATCAAGACGAACAGCGGGATCGAGATGAGAACGTCGTTGGTCATCGCGCCGTAAGTGCGCTGAACCATCAGGTCGAAGATGTGATTGTCGCTCCAGGCCTGGCCGCTTTTGAAGTAAGCGAAAAAGCCGAAGAACATGCCGAGGCCCATCAGCGTGAACGCTGTCGGGAAACCCATCATGATGACGACCACGATGAGGCCGAGCATCAAGAGGCCGAGTGCCGGATCGCTCATCGGTTCGGTGCTCCGCCAAGGCCGCGCTGGCGCGCGCTCTCTTCGATGTCTTGCGCATGCGCGATGGCGTTCTTGCGCGATTCCTCGTCGACATGTTCGCTGGCGGCGAGTTGCTCCTCGACGACATCGATCTCCGACACGTCCTTGAGGCGGCTCGGCCAGGCCCCGGTTTGCAGGCAGATCACGCAGCGCATGATTTCGGCCGCGCCCTGCAACAGCAACAGCGCGCCGGCGAGCGGGATCACCGCCTTGAAATGATAGACGGGCGGGCCGTCCGCCGTGACGTTCGAGTGTTCGTTGATGCGCCAGGAATCGGCGGCGTAATCGTAGCCGGCATATACCAGGGCCGCGATGCCGGGCAGGAAAAACACCACATAGAGAATGAGGTCGAGCGAGGCCTGCGTGCGCGGCCGCATCGAGCTGTAAAGAAAATCGCCGCGCACATGCGCGTTCTGCGCCAGGGTATAGGCGCCGCACATCATGAAGCACGTGCCGTAAAGCATGTTTTCGGCGTCGAAGATCCAAGCGGTAGGCGCGTTCAGTAGGTACCGTTTGAAGACTTCGACACAGAC
>JANMAN010000521.1:0-4215 GCA_031359885.1 Tardiphaga sp.
CGGTCTCCAGCAGACGGCGTGCCTGCTTCAAATGAGGCATATCCAGCATTTGGCCGTCGAGCCCGACGACGCCGTCGTTGGATTTCGCAAACGCCTCAACGACGCGCGTCGCCCAGGTAACTTCGGCCTCGGTGGGCGTAAAAGCGCGGTTGATGACCGCGACCTGATCCGGGTGGATCGCCATCATGCCACGAAAGCCATCGCGTTTCCCCGCGACGGCATAGGCTTCAAGCCCGGCGAGGTCGCGGAAATCCGGATACACGGTTTCGATCGGCGTGACGCCCGCCGCGACAGCGCCTGTGAGACACAGTGACCGCGCCATCTGGTAGGTGAAAAATAACGCGCCGTTGGCATCGCGATTGGCGCTGGCACCGAGCGCCGCGGCGATGTCTTCCGCACCCCATGTCAGGCCGGTCAACCGCGCGCTCGCGTTCTTGTAACCGCCAAGGGTGAAAAATGCCGGCGCGGTTTCGGTCGCGACCGGCATGATCTTGACGTGGCCCGGCGGCAGGTCGAAGGCCGGCTCGAGCGCGTCGAGATAATGCGACAGCGTGGTAACGTCGGCGGCGCTGTCGACCTTGGGCAGGACGATGCCGTCGGGCTTGCCGGAGATCACGGCGGCCAAATCCAGCAGCGCATCGGCCGTATCGAGCGGGTTGATCCGCACCCAATATTGCTGGCGCGTGCGGTCGGGCTTGGCTGTCAGATACTCGCGCACCATGATGCGAGCGTCAGGTCGCCGCGCCGATGTGACGGAATCTTCCAGGTCGAGGATGAGCGCGTCGGCCGCACCGGCCGCGCCCTTGTCCATCTTTTTCTGGCTGTCGCCCGGCGTGAACAGCATCGAGCGTAGCATCATGACGCGCTTCCCTTGATAAGCGCGGAGCGAAGGCATTGGGCGACGATCTCGCCGCGCTGATTGATGCAGCGATGTTCGAACACGACGATGCCTTGTCCGGGCCGCGAGCGGCTTGCGCGCTTCTCGACCACCGTGGTTTCCGTCTTCAGCGTGTCGCCGATCCGCACGGGTTTGGGAAACACCACCTTGTCCATGCCGAGATTGGCAACCAACGTGCCGAGCGTCGTGTCGGTGACGGATACGCCGATCATGAGCCCGAAGGTGAAAATGCTGTTGACGAGGATGTGGCCGAACTCGGATTTCGCGGCGAACTCCGCATCGAGATGCAGCGGCTGGGTGTTGTGAGTCAGCGCCGTGAACAGAAGATTGTCCGTCTCGGTAACGGTGCGCGTCACTTGATGCGTGATGATCTCGCCATCGATGAACTGGTCGAAGAATTTGCCTGCCACGCCCGTATCCTAAAAGCCGGTTTTGGCGAAATGGAAAGCGACGGCGATCGCGATCATGGCGACAAAGATCAGCGCGACCGGAAGTGGCCGTTTGCCGACCGGCGTCGATGACGGTGGAGGCGCAACCGGCTTGACTCGGCGGAACGGCGTCACATTGTCGGCATTCGTCGCGGGAGGCGGGGTCGTCTGCGACCGAGGCGCGGGCTCTATCCGGGGCGGTTTTCCAGTGCCGCCCATTTTTTCGTAGTATTTCACGTAAACCAGTTGGATCGTCGCCTCGGTGGCGGCCTCTGCCGTCGTCTTCGGCCGGTCCAGCAACCGCAGATAGCCGGCGTAGAACTCCTGAGCATCACTGGGCAGCGATGTGGTGCTTTTGAGCTTGGCCATCATCAGCCACGTCGCGAAATCGGCGCGGGCATGGGCATTGGCCAGCCGGGCGATCTCGTGATTCGATGCCGTCGTAGCCGCCATTTGCCTGGTCCTGCTTCGTCTTGATTACTGTCATTGTCGTCCGATCACAGGCTAATTTCAAGCGCCCGGATGGCATGCCGGTTAACTGTTCCCGCGGGGCCGGCCGGGGAACCAAAATGCACAGGTACGACTTGTTGGGCGACGTTTTTTGAACCCCAGCTTTTGCCGCCGCATCCTCGCGTTCCCAAGGTTGCCTGACAGCCGTTCCGGACCCTTTGCCATGATTTTTAGCAATAGCGAACTCCGTGCAAAACGTGATCTGCGGCTCGCGCGGCAGGTTTCATGACGGCTGCACCCAAGCGCCATCTTCATATCGCGGAGCCCCTGACAGACCTGACCGAATGCGACCGCGAACCGATCCGGACGTCCGGCAGCATCCAGCCGCATGGTGCGCTGTTTGTGATCGATGCAGCGGATGGCCGCGTCCTCCAGGCTGCTGTCGGCATTCCGCATCTGTGTCGCGACGGTCAGTCGCTGCAGGGCAGGCTTTTGCGCGATGTGTTGGTGCCGGCAGCCGATGCCTTGCTTGCACGGTTGTCCGAACGCTTGCCGTCGTCGGGCAACATGTATCTCGGCTTGCTCAAGGCCAACGATCTGCTTTGCCATGCGGTCGCGCATCGGCTCGATGACGTCATCATCATCGAGTTCGAACAAGCGGCGGGTGACGACGCTGAGAGCTTCGATGAAATCTATCCGCAGGTGCGCGCGTTTCTCGACCGGCTACAGCAGACATCCTCGATCGACGATATTGCGTCACTCGCCGTTCAGGAGGTCCGCCGCATCACCGGGCTCGATCGCGCGATGGTCTATCGCTTCGACGAGACATGGAACGGTTCGGTCATCGCGGAGGATCGCAACGACAGACTGCCGTCGTACTTGCACATGCGGTTTCCCGCCTCGGATATTCCGGCGCAGGCACGCGAACTGTACGCGCTCAATCGGCTGCGGCTGATCTCCGACGCGAACTATCAGCCTGTCCCGATCGAGCCGCCGCTCAATCCTAAGAGCGACATGCCGCTGGATCTCAGCCATGCGGTTCTGCGCAGCGTTTCGCTTGTGCACCTCGAATATATGCGCAACATGGGCACGATGGCATCGATGTCGATTTCGTTGATGCACGGCGATCGGCTGTGGGGCCTGATCGCGTGTCATAGCCGCGATCCGGCGCACGTGCCGTACTATGTCCGCAACGCCTGCGAATTCATAGGGCAGGTGCTCTCGCTGCAACTGTCGGCGAAGGAAGCATCGACACTGTCGGAGCATCGCAATGTTTTGCGAGCCATCCAGACCCGTTTGTTGGCGCGCATGGCTGGCGCTGAAAATTATATCGACGGTCTGGTCGCGCGGCCCAAAGATTTGTTGGCCTTGGCTGGCGCGCAGGGGGCGGCTGTCGCGATCGGCGGTCTGTGCATTCGAATCGGCGAAACGCCGCGCGAGGACGACATCTGGCGCATCGTGCGCTGGATGGTGGAAAGCGGTCGCGATGACATCGTCGCCGTCTCCAGTCTTGCCGCGGAGATGCCGGACGGCGCGTCGATTAAGGACGATGCAAGCGGCCTGCTCGCGATCTCGGTATCCCAGATGCACGATAGCTACGTGCTTTGGTTCCGGCCGGAGGTGATCCGCACGGTGAATTGGGGCGGCGATCCGCAAAAGCGCGTCGAATCCGGGTCGGGCGTGCCTCGCATTCATCCGCGCAAATCCTTCGATGCATGGCAGGAGACGGTGCGCCTACAGGCTGATCCGTGGCAGTCCGCAGAGATCGAAGCCGTGTCGGAACTGCGCTCGGCCATCGTCGATATCGTGCTGCGCAAAGCCGAAGAGATGGCCATGCTTTCGCAGAAACTGGCCAGCACCAACAAGGAGCTCGAGGCCTTTTCCTATTCGGTCAGCCACGATCTGCGCGCGCCGTTTCGGCACATTGTCGGATACGCCCAGCTTTTGAAAAAGCTGGAAAAGGCGCATCTGTCCGAAAAGGGCAACCGCTATATCGACACCATCGTCGAATCCGCGATGTCGGCCGGAACGCTGGTCGACGATCTGTTGAGTTTTTCCCAGATGGGACGACAGACATTGCGTGTGTTGCCGATCGATATGGCAGGCCTCGTCGGCGATGTCGTCCGCAAACTGACGGTTGGCGATCGACTTCCCAATGTGGAATGGCGCATCGAACCTTTGCCTGTCACGTACTGCGATCCGTTGATGATGCAATTGGTATTTCAGAACCTGCTCGACAATGCGCTCAAATTTTCGCGGGGCAAGAGGCCTGCGATCATCGACGTCTCGGCAGTCGTAACGGAGGCGGAAACGATCTTCTCGGTACGCGACAACGGTGCGGGCTTCGATCAAGCCTATGTCGGAAAACTGTTCGGCGTCTTCCAACGATTGCATCGAGTCGAAGAATTCGAGGGCACCGGGATCGGACTCGCCAACGTC
>JANMAN010000525.1:0-9691 GCA_031359885.1 Tardiphaga sp.
TTTCATCGGAAAGGGCGAGCAGCCGGCGTGGCTTACGCTTGCGCTGAGCAATCGCCATGGTCTGGTGACCGGCGCCACCGGCACCGGCAAGACGGTGTCACTTCAGGTGATGGCCGAGGGATTTGCGCGCGCGGGCGTTCCCGTATTTGCCGCTGATATCAAAGGCGATCTGTCCGGCATCTCGCAACCGGGCGAGCCGAAGGATTTCATTCTGAAACGCGCGCAGGAGATGGACTTAAAGTTCGAGCCCGAGCAGTTTTCGACCGTGTTTTGGGACGTGTTCGGCGAGCAGGGCCATCCCGTGCGCGCCACCGTCTCCGAAATGGGCCCCTTGCTGCTGTCGCGCATGCTCGACCTCAACGACGTGCAGGAGGGCGTGCTCAACGTTGCTTTCCGCATCGCGGATGAGGAGGGCATGCCGCTGCTCGACTTTAAGGATCTGCGGGCGATCCTCGATGCGATCTCACCGGTCAGCGCCAAGGCGCTGCAGGATGACGAGAATGCCGATGCGATGATCGCGATCAAGCAGGCCGCGCAGAAATTCGGCAACGTCACCAAGCAAACGATCGGCACCATTCAGCGGCAATTGCTGGTGCTGGAGAACCAAGGCGGCGAGAAATTCTTCGGCGAGCCGGCGCTGCTGTTGAAGGATTTTATCCGGACTGACCGCGACGGGCGCGGCTACATCAACATCCTCGTCGCGGACAAACTGATGCAGAGCCCGCGGCTCTATTCGACGTTTCTGCTTTGGATGCTGTCCGAACTGTTCGAAGAATTGCCGGAAGCCGGCGACCCGCCCAAACCGAAACTGGTCTTCTTTTTCGACGAAGCACATCTGCTATTCAACGACGCGCCGAAGGCGTTGATGGACAAGATCGAACAGGTCGTCCGTTTGATCCGCTCCAAAGGCGTCGGCGTCTATTTCGTGACACAGAACCCGATCGACGTGCCGGACAAGGTGCTCGCCCAGATGGGCAATCGCGTGCAGCACGCGTTGCGAGCCTTCACGCCGCGCGATCAGAAGGCGATCAAGGCGGCCGCACAGACGTTCCGGCCGAACCCGAAACTCGACACTGCTCAAGTCATCACCGAATTGGGCAAGGGCGAAGCCCTGGTCTCGTTTCTTGAAGGCAACGGCACGCCGGCAATGGTCGAGCGCGTGATGGTGCGCCCGCCGTCAGCGCGGATGGGGCCGATCACGGCCGACGAGCGCAAAGTGATTCAAGACGCCAGCCCGGTAAAGGGCAAATACGACGTCACCATCGATTCCGAGTCCGCCTACGAGATGCTGCACAAACGTGTCGCGACGGTCGCGGCACCCACCGAGGGCGGCGGCGGCATCTTCGGACAGATCGGCGCGTTGGCGGGCGCTGTGTTCGGCACGGATCGGCCGAGCGGCAAACGGCTGACCACAGGACAGTTGGTCGCCCGCAATGTCGCGCGCTCCGTGACCGGGGTCGTGATCGGCGGGGCTGCAGCGAAGCTCGGCAAATCGGTCGCGGGATCGATGGGCAGTTCGATCGGCCGCTCTATCATTCGCGGGGCGCTTGGTAGCCTGTTGCGGCGATAGGCTTGCCGCGTGTCATCAGTTTCAGCTAGACCCCGCGGACACTGACCGCGGATCGCTGCGGGAGAGCCGCGCGAAAGACCGATGCAGCAAAATACTAATCAGTTCAGATATCTGTCTCTGCGCAATCCGCTCGATATCGTCTTCCTCGTCACCTGCGTGGCGCTGACGGCGGTCGTGCTCGTGCCTGAAATCTTTGGCAACGGAAAGACGAAGGATTATCCGCTCTGGTTTCGTGCCGGGCAGCAGGTGCTGCAAGGCGCGGATTTGTATCCGGCTAATCCCAACGATTATTTCGAGTTCATCTATCCGTCGTTCGCGGCCGTCCTGCTGGCGATCCCGAGCTGGTTCGGTAAAATTCCGTTGTATCTGCTGCTATGCTTCATCAACGCGGCAGCGTGGTGGATCGTGGGGTGGCTGTCGCATGTGATGACGGGCTCTGAGCGAATTCCGCCGTCCTGGCTTTTGGCTCTGCCGGCATGTGCGACGATCAGCTTCACGTTCGACATGTTCGATCTCGGCCAGCCGAACCTGTTGCTGCTGGCCATGATGCTCGGCGGCTTCTGGCTGTTGCAGCGCGGACGTCCGATCGCGGGAGGCAGCCTCTTCGCACTCGCCACCGCGATTAAAGTGTTTCCGATCGCCGTGCTGCCATATCTGCTGTGGCGGCGGCGATGGGTCTCGGCGGCGAGCCTTTTGGTCTTTCTTGGGGTGTTTCTCGTCGTGATACCCGCACCGATCCGAGGCGCGCATCGCTCGGTGACCGAACTCACGACCTGGGTGCGCGGGATGGTCGGCACGTCGTCGGAAAAAGGCTTCGGCCAGCGTGAGACGCAGAACTGGTCGTGGGTCAATCAATCGATCATCGCGGTCACGCATCGGCTGGTGCGACCGATCAATTTCAATCTGGACGACCTTAGCAAGCCGGCGCAATACATGAACGTCGTCGACGTGGAGTATAAAACCGCCAACTGGATCGTGCTCGCCGTATTCGGGATCATCGGGCTCGGCTTCGTGGCGGTGTTGCCGCCGTTCGACAAGATGACGCCGCGATCGACAGCGGACGAGTTGGGCATTTTGTTCTGCTTGATGACGGTGGCGTCGCCGCTAGCGCGCCAATATTATTTCATCTGGCTGTTCTTTCCGCTGACCGTGCTGATGCACCGTGCGGCGTTCGATCCGCGCAAACTAGTTCAGCAAACAACCTGGTTTGCGCTCGCTGCCGCGGGTGCGTTGTTGGTGCTGTCGCTGCCGATGTTTCCGAAGCTATACCAGGCGCTCGGCAATAATCTGGCAGCGACGGCAATTCTGATCGGCGCGCTGATCTGGCATATGCGCCATCCGCCGGATGCTTTAATCAAGGCCTGAGAGGTTGAAGATGTCGATCCAGTCGCAAGTGCAGCCTGTTCTCGATCACATCGACGGCGATACCGACAAAGCGTTGGAGCGGCTGTTCGCGCTGTTGCGGATCAAATCGATCTCGGCCGATCCGGCTTACGCCGAGGACTGCAAAAAAGCGGCCGATCATCTCGCGGCCGATATCGCCACGTTGGGCTTCACCACCGAGGTGCGTCGGACGAAGGGGCATCCGGCGATCGTCGGAAAAAACACCGGCGACACGAAACGCCCGCATGTTCTGTTTTACGGTCATTACGACGTTCAGCCGGTCGACCCGCTCGATCTCTGGCATCGGCCGCCGTTCGATCCTGTCATCGCGGACCATGCCGACGGCCGCAAGATCATCGTCGCGCGCGGCGCGCAAGACGACAAAGGCCAGTTGATGACTTTCATCGAGGCCTGCCGCGCCTGGGTGGCCGTGACGGGATCGTTGCCGCTCGACGTCACCATCGTCATCGAAGGCGAAGAAGAAGTCGGCTCGAAGAATTTCGTGCCGTTTCTGGAGGAGCATAAAGCAGACTTCGCGGCCGATTTCGCGCTGGTCTGCGACACCGGCATGTGGGATCCGACCACGCCGGCGATCACGACCTCGCTGCGCGGGCTCGTCTATGAAGAGGTGAAGATCAAGGCTGCGAACCGCGATCTGCATTCCGGCATCTTCGGCGGCGGCGCGCAAAATCCGATCCGCGTGCTGACGCGCATTCTCGGCGGGCTGCATGACGAGCACGGCCGCATCACGATTCCCGGCTTCTACGACGGCGTGAAGGATTTGCCGCCGGAGATACTGGCGCAGTGGAAGAAGCTCAATCTGAGCGCCGAGTCGTTTCTGAAGCCGATCGGCCTGTCGTTGCCCGCTGGCGAAACCGATCGCCTGTTGATCGAGCAGGTGTCGTCGCGCCCGACCTGCGACATCAACGGAATCATCGGTGGCTATACCGGCGAAGGCTCGAAGACCGTGATCCCGGCCGAGGCTTCGGCCAAGGTTTCATTTCGGTTGGTCGAGGGCCAAGACCCCTCAAAAATTCGTGCGGCGTTTCGCGCTTATGTGACGGAGCGGTTGCCGGGCGATTGTTCGGCTGAATTTCTCGACCATTCGAACGCACCGGCAATCGCGTTGGACTGGACGATGAAGCCGCTCGCGGCCGCCAAGCGCGCGCTGACGGACGAATGGGGCAAGGAAGCGCTGCTGATCGGCTCTGGCGCGTCGATTCCGATCGTGGCGGATTTCAAGCGCACCCTCGGGCTCGATACGGTTCTGATTGGTTTCGGATTGGACGACGACAACATTCATTCGCCGAACGAAAAATACGACCTCACGAGTTTTCAAAAGGGCACCCGCTCCTGGGCGCGAATTTTGGCGGCGCTGGCGCAGGGTGAGTAGTTCGGCTTTGCAAGATTTGCTGCTTCGCCGCCCAACAAAAAACGCCACCCGGAATTGGGCGGCGTTTTGTCGGCGTGTAGAGGTTTGTGGCGTGAGACTAACTGAAATCGATCGGTTTGGCAAAAGCCAAAACGTCTAATTTCGTCATTGCGAGAAACAGGTGTTTCTCGTTTTCGAGAAACGTCTGTGACGATGCAATCCAGTCCGCCTCAGAAGGAGAACTGGATTGCTTCGCTCGTTATGCGACCGGCGAAGTGCCGATCGCATAATAGCTCGCTATGACGATGATCTCAGTTCTTGTAGCTCGGATCGATGCGGTCCAGCTTGCGCAACAGCGGCGGCCAGACGAGCTTCGTCGACCGCGCCTCTGAGCGGTGCGGGTTCGACAAGATCTCGGTATTCTTGTCGATGACGATCTGGTCCACCGGGTAGGCGGTCGGGCCGAGCATGCGGGTGCGGACCTGCATCGTGCAAGCGCGCTCCAGATGGAACATGCGCTCGAACGCCGAGGCGACCGAACGGCCCACCGTCAGCGTGCCGTGATTGCGCAGCAGCATGTGGTTCTTGGTGCCGATGTCTTTCTGCAGACGCGGACGCTCGTCGTGATCGAGCGCGATACCTTCATAATCATGATAGGCGAGATCGTGGGTGACGAGCTGCGCGGTCTGGTTCAGCGGCAACAGGCCGTCCATGCAGCTTGCGACAGCGGTGCCGTCAGGCGTGTGCAGATGGATGACGCAGCCGGCGTCTTCGCGGACTTCGTGAATCGCGGAGTGAATCGTGAAACCGGCGGGGTTGATGCTGTACTCGCTCTCGGAGAGCTGGTTGCCGTCGAGATCGACTTTGACCAGACTCGAGGCCGTGATTTCATCGAACATCAAACCATAGGGGTTGATGAGAAAGTGATGCTCCGGACCGGGCACGCGCGCTGAAATGTGCGTATCGACCAGATCGTCCCAACCGTAATAGGCGATCAGGCGATAACAGGCGGCGAGATCGACGCGCTGCTTCCATTCGGCATCGGTCATATCGGCGGGAACGGATTTGCGAAGGGCCTCGGCTGGCGACATGGATTTCTCCCGAACTGTTGTTGGCTGACCAGAAGCGTACGCTGGTCGCCCGGAGGCGGCAAGCGGTGACAGCCGCGCGGCTGTCATGCCGCCGGTCTGACCTACGGCGCGGGGATCGACAGCAGGCTGGAGATACTGCGGCCGCGGATGTCGTAAACCCGAGCGAACACGACGTCGTCGCGCTTGATCTCGGCGATCACCGGCGCGGTCAGGCCCTTGCAGTAGAACTCGCCAAGCGTCATCGCGAAATCGGCCGCGTTGCTGTCCCAACCGATCGTAAAGTCGGGACCGAGCGCCACTTGCGCCGGGCGCTGCGGGCCGCATACGGCGACCTTCCATTTGCGCCCCAGCGGTGGGTGCTCTTGGCGCTCGTTGATCTCCTCGCGTAGCGCGTCGGAGGCTTGCTTCAAGGCGAGCCCCCAATAATCCAGCATGAAGAAATTGTCGGCGTAGCGGACGGTGCCGGCGATGTAGTTGAAGTGGGTGTATTGATAGGGATGCAGCCGGATCATCTCGGCTGCCGGCAGCATCAGGCCGAAGGAAAACACGGCAACGGCTGCGGCCTGCGCGCCGCGATGATTGACGCGCAGCCAATCGATCAGCCTTGCGAAGGCAACTCCGGCCAACACCGCCATCGGCGGCACGACGAAGATGAAATGACGGATGCCGTTGTAGAGAGCAGGGCGCTTCACCATCGCGATCACGAGCGGCAACGTGGCGGCCAGCGTCAGCATCAGCAAAATCGTCTTTTGGCGCGCCGCGACGTCTTTGCGCGGCAGTGCCATCACGGTGATCGCGACGCCGCCGGCCAATAGCGCCAGCATCAATTCCGGCAATTGCAGTGCGAACAGCGTCGGCAGATAGGACCACGGCATGTCCGGAACGGACACCAGCGCGCCGTCGAACATCTCCTTCCAGGGCTTCTCAAAGAAGTGCGAGAAGTAAGTCAGCGCGCGCAGCGGATTGGCGGGCTCCATGATCGACCACGGCCAGACCAACCCCATGATGAGGTAGCCAAAGACGAGGCCGGGGATCAGCATGTACAGCACGCGCCCGAAACGGCGCGCCGCCTCGCGACTACCATGGCTGCGGACGTCGTCGATCAGCAGCGGTAAAAACCCGATGACGGCGTAGATCAGCGACAGGCCACCGAGAATACGGCAGCCGATCGCGAGACCGGCACCGATGCCGACGATCAGCACCGTACGCGGCGAAGGCGCCGGATATTCCTGTGCGAGCCGCACGAGACCGAGCATGAGGACGATCATCGCCACGGCGAAGGGCGCATCCTTCGGATTCATGAACATGTGACCGTAGAAGGTCGGGCACAGCGCCAGCAGCAGAACGGTCGCAACGCCTGCGATGGGCCCACCGACGCGGCGCGCCAATCGCCATGTCACGCCGAGGCCGATGACGCCGACGATCGCGCCAAGCAAGCGGCGCGTTTCGAACAGCTCAAGCGGGATGATCTTGTGCAGCAGGGCAGCGGCCATGTCGAAGCCGCCGCCGTACATATAGAGGTTCGCGAACGACAGGGCGTCGGTGTTGTGAAAGCCCGACCCGAACATCTTCAGAAGAAGATCGGCATATTCGGCATGGGTGTAGTCGTCCCATCCGAGGCCGTAATCCTTGAATGTGAAGCTTGCGATCAGACTGACCGCAACCAGCACGGCGATGGCGAGGTCGTCGCAAGTCCGCTCCATCGTGCGCCGCGTGGGCACATCGATGGCCGAAGTCGTTATCGATGACATGATGTAGCTCGATGTCCCAGTGGCCCGACGTTATCGCCTTGGACCGTTCCCCGGCACATCTATAACGCGTTCACGGTTCCAAGTGATATCGAAATTGTGGCGCAATTTCCCTAACGCATTGCAATAATTGCGGCAATTGCAGAATTATGTTCTCGTCATGTGCGGGTTTGTTCAGCCGCCGTACAGCATCGATCGTTGGAACAGAATGTTTCAATGTCAGGAACTCGACACATCCCGCGGAATTGGCGTGTGGCGAACCCGACATTATGACGGTATCGTGGCGGTGCAGCGGCGGCACCCGTCTGAGCGAGATGCGTGGAGTTTTCGATGATAGTGCTTCTGATCGCCGCGTTCGGAGCGCTCGTCGCCGGTGCCTTGGCGATGCTGTACGGGGTTTCGTACAAGGAGTTCAGCCTCGGCAATACGGTCCTCCTTGCCGGCGTGATGTCGGTCTGCACGGGCCTCATTCTGTTCGGGATGTGGATCGCGATCCGCGAGATGCGGACGATCGCCAGGCGGATCGCTTCTCCCGCGTCGGCCGGGATGCACGAGCCGAGCCTGCCCGAACTCGGCGCCGCGCCGGCGAAGACGCAATTCCCGTCGCGGTCACAGGCAGACTCTGTTTCACCGCCGAGCAAACCCGAGCCGCCGTCCTTCCCGCCGTTTTCGCAAGCCGAGATCGAGGATCGCCCGACCGCGCCCGACACGCAGGCACCCGACATCGCGCCGACGGCCGCAGCCGAACCCGCGCCGGAGCCGAAACCCAAGCCGCGCCGCAACCTGCTGTTCGAATCGTCCGTGCGCAAAGATCGCGAGCGCGCCGCGGTCACCAATGGCAGCGGCGGTGCCGCGCCGGCGATCGAGACCGGACAGCGCACGTTCGACGATCCGATCGCTCAGCGCGGTGCGGACCGCGCCGATCGTCTGCAGCGGTCGCGGTCGCCCTCGACATTCGCCGAACCGAAAGCGGCTGCGACGCCGGACGTCACCGTTCTGAAATCGGGAGTGGTCGACGGAATGGCCTATTCGCTTTACTCAGACGGATCGATCGAAGCGCAGATGCCGGAAGGCATGATGCGGTTCGCGTCGATCGAGGAGTTGCGCGCGCATCTCGACCAGCGCACATAGACGGCTGGACAGTTCAGCAAGAGCGCGGCAGATGACCGAGACCGGCGGCAAGACCACGATCGAACTCACCGCCGGCATCGTGTCGGCCTATCTCGGCACCAACCCAACGCCCGCCGCCGAGATCCCGGCCTTGATCGCGCAAGTGCACGCGGCGTTGTCGCGGTTGACGACCGGCCGCGTCGAGACGATCGCCCCTGAACCGGCCAAACCTGCAGTGTCAGTCAAGAAGTCGGTTACGCCGGATTATCTGGTCTGTCTCGAAGACGGCAAGCGCTTCAAATCCTTGAAGCGGCATCTGCGCACGCAGTACGCGATGACGCCGGAGCAATATCGCGACAAATGGAGCCTGCCGCCGGA
This sequence comes from Tardiphaga sp., assembly GCA_031359885.1. Taxonomy (GTDB): domain Bacteria; phylum Pseudomonadota; class Alphaproteobacteria; order Rhizobiales; family Xanthobacteraceae; genus Tardiphaga. The sequence continues at coordinate 8,653 of JANMAN010000525.1, forward strand.
CTATCCGATGGTGGCGCCGAGCTACGCGGTCGCACGGTCGAATCTCGCGAAGAAGATGGGACTGGGCCAACAACGCCGCCGTCGAAAATAAGTGCTAATATTCCTATAAAAGGCTTTCATTCAGGATGCGACTTAGTCTAGGATTATGTTCAAATCCTGAATCGAGGAAGTCGCGCATGACCGCCGCAAAGCGGCTTCCCCCAGCGATGCGATCGATGCGCAGCGCGCCCGGCATCTCGATCTCGCGTCGCGCGACATCTTGACCGACGAGGGTCTCGTGCGCGTTCTCGTCAACGACAGCGAAAGCCCGCTGGCCTGGCTCGCGCGCCGCAAAGGGCGCGACGGCCGCAGCATGATTTCGACCGAACAGTTTCTGGCGGGCGAGCGGTTGCGCGCGGAGTTCACGCGGGCGCAGATGTCGCCACGGGTGACGTCAAGCTGGAGCGCACCGACCGGGGGGTCGCCGGGCGGCGGTCCGGGCGAGATGACCGACCTGATCGTGGCGTCGCGCCAGCGGATGCAACAGGCCATGACGGCGTGCGGGCCGGAGTTCTCCGGATTGCTGATGGATGTGTGTTGCTTCCTGCGCGGGTTGGAAGACGTCGAGCGCGAACGCAACTGGCCGCCGCGCTCCGGCAAGGTCGTGCTGCAATTGGCGCTGGATCGCCTCGCGCGGCATTACGGTTTGTCCAAAGAAGCGCGCGGCCGAGAGGGCGGGCGAATCCGGGCGTGGGCGGGGTGAGAGCTGTCATTCCGGGATGAACCACTCGGCGGCGTAGCCGACGTGTGGTTCAGGCCCGGAATCCATAACCCCTGTTAGGGAGTATGGATTCCCCGTTGCGCAATGCGCAACGTGGCTCGCTCGACCGCTTGCCATCGACGAAGACGTCGATGGCATCGCGATCCGAGCGCCCCGGAATGACGATGTTTGTTTCGAAATGCGTCGCGCCCCGGAATGACGGCGTAATTTACATCACCCCGCGGTTGCCAGCGTCTCTTTCGCGTCGTTGCGGATGCGATCGACCATGGCGCGGAGGCC
>JANMAN010000646.1:0-3552 GCA_031359885.1 Tardiphaga sp.
GCCACATCGACCTTGATCTGAATCCGGGTGCCGACCAACGGACGAATGAGTTGCACGACACTCTCGACCTGCGCGCCGACATTGAAGACTTCGGGCTTCAGCGGTTGGCGGCGCGCGAAGGCGAGCAATTGGCTCGTGAGCTTCGAGGCGCGATCGACGGTGTCGGAGATCGCGTCGATATAGCGCCGGCGCTTCTCCTCCGGCAGATCGCGGCGACGCAGGAAGTCGGTCGCGGACCGGATGATGGTGAGAAGGTTGTTGAAGTCGTGTGCGACGCCGCCGGTGAGTTGTCCGACGGCTTCCATCTTTTGCGAATGGCGCAGTGCTTCTTCGCCCCGCAGCCGCTCGGTGATATCGACGGCCTCGGGCAGCACGCCGAACACCACGCCGTGGCTATCCAGCACCGGCCGCATCGCGAAATCGAATGTGCGGTTGCCGATCGGCAGATGCAGCAACAGTTCCGAGCGTACGCTTTCGCCGCGCAGCACAGCTTCGAAGGCCTTGCGAACGATCTCACCCGCGCCGTCCGTACCGGCAAACCAACGGGTCTCCCAAAACAAAACACCCATGACATCGGCGGCACCGGCGCGAATGCCCGCAAGGGCCGTCGAGTTGGCGTAGATGGTCCGGCCGTCGAGCCCGACCAGCGCCTGATATTGGTTGGTTGTCTCGAGCATCGCGCGCATCTGCGCGTCGTTAAGCTCGAGTTGCGCGTTGCGTTGCCGGATGCGGTCTTCCAGCATCTCGTTTAGCCGACGGAGTTCGGCTTCGGCGGATTTGGCGGCCGTGATGTCGTGCGCGACGCCGATGAAGCCGATATGATTGCCAAACGGATCGCGCCGCGGTTGCGACTCCGATCGCAGCCAGTGCCATTCGCCATCACCGCCGCGATAGCGGGCCTCCAGCACGAACGGCTTCAGCGAGGCTTCGCCGGCGACCTGCTCTTGCAGGATGCGAGGCAGGTCGTCCGGGTGCAGCGCCTTTCGCCAATCGAACACCACGGCTTCGTCATAGGGCAAAGCGAGGAAATCGAGATAGGCTTGGTTGACGAAAGCGCGCGTGCCGTCACGCTTCGTCACCCACATCGGCACCGGCGCGCTGTTGGCGATCAGGCGGAACCGCTCCTCGCTCTCGCGCAGCTTTTCCTGCGCCAGCATGCGGTCGGTGATGTCGATATGCGCGCCGACCAGGCGGACGGCTTGCCCATCGGCATCGCGCTCGATCTTGGCTGTCACGCCGATCCAGCGGACCTGGCCGTCGTTCGGCCGAACGATGCGGTATTCCGATGAGTAATCCTCGTCGCGGCCTTGCAGTGCATCGAGGAACTGTTGAACGATTTGATCGCGGTCCTCGGGATGGATTCGCGCCACCCAGTCTTCGTGGGTTTCGTTCACCGCATCATGCGGCAGGCCGTGGATGATGAGGTATTCCGGTGAACGTCGGTTGTGAAAGCCGTTCCTGAAATCGACCTCGACGCCGCCGACGCGGCCGATCCGTTGGACGCGCGCCAGTTCGCCTTCGCGTTCCTGCAAAATGCGGTAGGCCGTATCGCGTTCGCGCGTGACTTCCGAGATGTATCGCTGCAAAGCTGCGGCGTCGGTCGCGAGACCGATGGTTGAACTTCGCAGGTGTTCGTCGGGCAAGTCCGGCATCACGACAGCAGCCTTGAAAAGCTCATATGAATGCCTTCACGCCGGTTTGTCGAGAGACGTTGAGAGCGTGATGCGCGACAGCTCAAACGGTGCGCAATGTCAGGCCTGTCGCGGCTTCCAGCTCGGCGATGGCCTGGGCGGAACTCACGGCCTTGATGGTGGTCATTCCCATGTCGCGCGCCGGTTTCAGATTGACGCCGAGATCGTCGAGATAAACGCAATGTTTCGGATCGACGTTGAGCGCGTCGACCATCATGCGATAGATGCGCGGGTCCGGCTTGCGCAGTCCGATTTTTGCCGACTCGATGATGTGGTCGAACAGAGCCATCACCTCGGCAACGTAGATCGAACGGCCGCCCGCACTACCGGAACTATTGGTAGGCAGATTGTTGGTGATGCAGCCGGTCTTGAAATGGCTGCCGACGAGCTTTAGTGCGGCCACCATTTCGGGACGCAGATCGCCGACCAACAAAGGGAGCACGTCGCGGCCGCGCACCTCGGCACCGAGCGCGCGCGATTCTGCGGCGAATAGTTCGTCGAAGGCCGGAAGATCGATTTCGGCGCGCTCGAATTTTGCCCAAGCGTTCTCCCAATGATTGGCGGCGTTCGTGCGGCGGATGATGTCAGTCGGCAAGCCGCGCTCGGCCTCGAACCGCGCGAACGCTTCGAATGGCGACGACGTCAACACGCCGCCGAAATCCCAAATCACTGCCTCGATCATCGTCGTCTCCCGTGGCGCGTCTCGTTGCAAAGCCTGTAGACGAGCGTTGAACCAAAGGGAACGTTATTTCGTCTTGTCATGCGGCCGGGTGGCTTGACGATGGACGCGAAACTGAAGATGTCGTTATGGATCGGGATATGGGTTTGAGCATGCACCATGTGGACAGAACGCATCGCGAGGCAATGCTACGATGATCGCGCCAGATAGTGCGCATCTCGCGACCTGGGCAATCGCGGGCGTAGCGACGCTTGGCGTGATCCTGCGGCCGTTCGACTGGCCGGAGTATATTTGGGCTGTCGCAGGCGCGGTTTTGCTGGTCGTTCTGCAATTGTTGCCATGGCCGGATGCGGTTGCTGCCGCCGCAGAAGGCGCCGACGTTTATTTCTTTCTGATCGGCATGATGCTGTTGGCGGAAGTCGCGCGAAAAGAAGGCCTGTTCGACTGGCTGGCCGCACAGGCCGTGCAGCATGCGAAGAACTCTGCAAAGCGTTTGTTTCTGATCGTCTACGTCGTCGGCACGCTGGTGACAGTGTTTCTATCCAACGACGCCACCGCCGTGGTGCTGACGCCTGCGGTCTATGCCGCGACGCGCGCGGCGAAGGTCGCGCCGCTGCCCTATCTGTTCGTGTGCGCGTTCATCGCCAACGCTGCGAGTTTCGTGTTGCCGATCTCGAACCCGGCGAACTTGGTTGTGTTCGGCGACAAGATGCCACCGCTGCTGCAATGGCTGCGATTGTTCGCATCGCCGTCTCTTGCCGCGATTCTTACGACCTATGTCGCGTTGCGTTTCACGCAACGTCGCGCATTGTACGCGCCGGTCGCTTCGGTCGATGCAATCGAACCATTGTCGCTCGGAGGGAAGTTCGCAGCACTCGGCATCGCGCTGACCGCCGTCGTTCTGATCGGCGCGTCCGCCATGGGACGCGATCTCGGCGTGCCGACATTCGTCGCCGGTGCAATCGTAACTGGGTTGGTGCTAGCGATCGCGCGGAAATCGCCGCTGCCGATCTTGCGCGACGTTTCCTGGTCGGTTCTGCCGCTAGTCGCGGGGCTGTTCATTCTGGTCGAGGGGCTGAACACCACCGGCGTGCTACCCGCACTGGCGCGGTTCCTAAAAGACTCGTCCGTCGCTGCGCCGGAGACAATGTCGTGGCTTGCGGGCATCGCGGTCGCGATCGG
>JANMAN010000651.1:0-4165 GCA_031359885.1 Tardiphaga sp.
AGTTCACATCCTCGAGGGAGCGAGTAGCCCGGAACTGCAGCGCCGCGATGACCCCGGTGACGACGAACAGGATCACCGAGACCGCGGAGGCGAAGCCGATCTGCACCCCGCCGGCCCCGAAGGCCAGCCGGTAGGTGTAGCTGATCAGGATGTCGGTGCCGCCGGCCGTCGGGTTGTCCGGACTGAACGGTCCGCCCCCGGTGAGCAGGTAGATCGCGCCGAAGTTGTTGAAGTTGAAGGCGAAGGTCGCCACCAGCAGCGGGGCCACGGTCACCAGCAACAGCGGGAAGGTGATCTTGCGGAAGCCCTGGAAGCCGCTGGCCCCGTCGATGGTCGCCGCCTCGGTGAGGTCCGGGGGGATCGCCTGGAGAGCGCCGGTCGCGACCAGGAACATGTAGGGGAAGCCCATCCACAGGTTCGTGAGCAGGACGGCGATCTTCGCCGTCGTGGAGCCGCCGAACCAGTTGATGTTGAGCCCGGTCAGGTCGTTGATCAGTCCGAAGTCCTGGTTGTAGAAGCTCGACCAGAGCAGCAGTGAGATGAAGCCCGGGATCGCGTAGGGGAGGATCAGTAGAGCCCGGTAGATCTTCTGCCCCCTGACCCGGGGGTCGTTGAGGGTCATCGCGAAGAGCAGCCCCATCAGGAACGTCGAGATCACCGAGACCGTCGCGAAGATGAAGGTCCACACGAAGATCCGCAAGAAGTCACCGCTGATCCGGCTGTCGGTGAAGATCTTCTTGTAGTTGAGAGTCCCGACATTGGCGGTCCAGGACTGGTCGGAGAGACGCACGCCCGTGTCGTCGACGAAGAACTCCCGGTCGCCGCGCAGCTTCGCCGTGTAGACGGTGTCCGTCGTGGTGTCGGTGATCGTGTCGGCGCCCTCGTCGTACAGCAGAGTCGGCGCTCCCTCGAAGGCCTCACTGGTGCCGGACCGGACGATGAAGTTGCCGTCGTCGGTCGGGATCGCGATCGCGTCCAGTGTCTCGGCGGCATCGCCGACCTCGCGGATGCCCAGGATCGTGAAGCCATCCGCGGAGGTGACCCGGCCGTTGTCGAGCGTCACCCCGGAGCCGGCTACCTCGAGCCCGTCCTCCTCGGTGCCCACGAAGACCTGCTCCGGGTCGTCCTGGGGCACCAGGAAGTAGGTGAAGGGACCGGTGACCGCGTCCCCGTCGGTGGCAACGGCGATGGCGAGGTTGTACTGCGGGGACGACTCGGACCGGGTGACCGACGAGCCAACGATCTGGGCGATCGCGTCCTGCTTGTTGTTAAGCGTGTAGCGGTCGGTCGGCAATTTGACCCATTGCGGATCGGCCGACGCTGCACTCGCAGATAAACAGACCGCGGCGAACGCCGCCGCGATCCGGATACGAACCGTGATCTTCATGCCAAAGGCTTCAGGCCGGCTTCGATCTGAGCCCGGCGATTTTCGAGGAAAGGCGGCAGCGACAGTTTTTCGCCCAGCGACGCCATCGGCTCGTCGGTCGCAAAACCGGGCCCGTCCGTTGCGATCTCGAACAGAATGCCGTTCGGCTCGCGGAAATACAGGCTGCGGAAATAGAACCGATCGACCTCGCCGCTGTTCGGGATTTTGAGATCGTTGAGACGCTTCGCCCATGCCTCGTATTGCGTGTCGTCCGGCGTGCGGAACGCGACGTGATGCACGCCGCCCGCGCCCTGCCGCGCCATCGGCAGATCGCTTCGCTCGGCGACGTGCAATTCGGCCGCCGGCCCGCCCTCGCCCATCTCGAAGACGATGGTCTGCGCGCCGTCATGCGCGGCATACTCGCGGACGCGACGCATGTTCATCACATCGGTCAAGACGTTGGCGGTGCGGTCCAGACGATGCACGTCCAGCGAGATCGGTCCCAACCCGCGAATCTGATGTTCCGCCGGCACCGGGCTTCTGTCCCATGGCGTCGCCTCGCCCCGGCCACCATCGTCGATCAGCGCCAGGCGCTGGCCCTCGCCGTCCTCGAACAGCATCGTCAGGCGGCCGTCGATCTCTCTCACGTCGCTCACTTTGCCGCCGGCCGTCGTCAGGCGCTCATGCCAATAGGCCAGAGCCGCTTCGCCGTTGACGCGCAAACCGGTGCGGGCGATCGAATTGCTGCCGCGTTTTTCCGGCGGCGACGGAAAATCGAAAAACGTCACATCGGTGCCGGGATTGGCCTCGCCGTCTGCATAAAACAGGTGATAGGCGCTGACATCGTCCTGATTGACGGTCTTCTTGACGAGCCGCATGCCGAGCGTGCCGGTATAAAAGGCCAGATTGTCGCGCGGTCTCGACGAAATGGCGGTCAGGTGATGAATTCCGGTGAATTGCATGGGTCGGCCCCGTCGAAGCGGCCTGTGCGCCGCGGTTGAAAACATCCGCGCCCTATATTGGCGCGATATTCATTCATGTAGGGTGGCCGCGAAGACCTCGCCAGCGGCGCGCCTGAGACGCCTATAGGATCGCGATATGTCCGAACACATTCTGGTCACCGACGAAGACGCCATGCGCGTGATCACGTTGCGGCGGCCGCAAAAGAAGAATGCGATCACGCAAGACATGTATGTCGCAATGAGCGACGCGATCGACACCGCGCAAAACAATCCGGATATTCGCTGCCTCGTCTTGACGGGTGGGTCCGGCGTATTCACCGCCGGCAACGATCTTGAAGATTTTCTCCGCGACGGCGCAACCGATACGAAGACGCCGCGGGCGTCAGCAGCGACAAAATTTTTGTATTCGCTGGCACATAATGTGAAGCCGATCGTCGCTGCCGTCGACGGTGTCGCGATCGGCATCGGCACGACGATGCTGTTTCACTGCGACTACGTGCTGGCGTCGACGACGGCGACGTTCTCCACGCCGTTCATTCATCTCGGCCTCGTGCCGGAAGGCGCGTCGAGCCTCTTGATGCCGCGCACGATGGGACACCAGCGCGCGTTCGCGGCATTGGTGATGGGCCGCACCATCGACGCGGACGACGCCCGCGTCGCCGGCTTCGTCAATGTCGTGGTCGGACCCGGCCACACAGAAACCGAGGCCCGCAAGGTCGCGCGCGATATCTGCGCGCTGCCGGCGGAAGCCGTCGCGATCTCACGCAAACTTCTCAAAACGCCTCCCGAAGATCTCACGCGCCGGATCGATCAGGAAGGCCATCTGTTCGGCGAGCGAATGCGCTCGAAGGAAGCGATTGCTGCCTTCAAAGGCTTCTTCACCCGCAAGAGAGGGTGATTGCCGACGAGCCCTTCCGAAACCTGTTCCAGACCGATACGTTAGCTTTTAGATCGAACGCATCGTTCGCCCGGTAAATCCTGCAATGCCAACGCTGCTTCTCTCGCATCCCGCATCCTACGCGCATGTGATGCCGCCGGGACATCCCGAGCGGCCCGAGCGCATGCGCGCCGTCGAGACGGCGTTGGCGGACCCGCGTTTCGCAGCCCTTGTTCGCGACGATGCGCCACTCGGGCAGTTGGACTCGGTCGCGCTCTGCCATGGCGACCACTACATTGACGAGTTGCGCCATGTCGCGCCGACGACAGGTCTCGTCTACATCGACGGCGACACGTCGATGTCACCCGGCACATGGGAGGCCGCGCTGCGCGGCGTCGGCGGTGCGGTGGCCGCGACCGACGCGGTGTTGCGGGGTCACGCGACCAACGCATTCGTCGCGACGCGTCCGCCCGGCCATCATGCCGAGATCAACAAGCCGATGGGGTTTTGTTTCTTCGGCAACGCTGCGATCGCCGCGCGCCACGCGCAGCGCGTTCATGGCATCGGCCGTGTCGCGGTGGTGGATTTTGACGTCCACCACGGCAATGGAACGCAAGATATCTTTTGGGCCGACCAAAGCGTGATGTATTGCTCGACGCATCAGATGCCTTTGTTTCCAGGCACGGGTGCCAGCAACGAGCGCGGCGAACACGACACCGTCGTCAATGCGCCGCTGCAATCCGGCGACGGCTCCGCGAAATTCCAAGCGGCGTTCGACGATCTCATCCTCCCGCAGATGCGAGAGTTCTCGCCGGAGTTGATCGTCATCTCCGCTGGGTTCGACGCGCATTACCGCGATCCGCTCGGCGGTCTCGAATTGCGCGCCGAGGATTTCGCATGGGTCACGCGCAAGCTGATGGACCTCGCCGACAAGCGTGCCGGCGGTCGTGTTGTTTCGAT
>JANMAN010000656.1:0-6702 GCA_031359885.1 Tardiphaga sp.
CGGCGCCAATCCCGAGAAGCTGTTTGCGCTCGGTTATTCCGCCTGCTTCCTCGGCGCGATGCGGGTCGCCTCGGGCCAGACGAAGATCAAGGTGCCAGAAGGTACGACCGTGACTGCGACGATCGGCATCGGACCGCGCTCCGAAGGCGGCTTCGGCATCACGGCTGCGCTCGACGTCTACACGCCGGGTCTGTCAGACGCCGATGCGAAGACACTCGTCGATGCAACGCACAATATCTGTCCCTATTCGAACGCCATCAAAGCAAGCGTTGACGTCGCGACCACGACACGGGCATGACGGACGGGCAATCGCCCTTCCCGAAATGAAAGAGCCCCGATGACGCCGACAGACGTGCCAGACGTGACGTTCCACATCCGCGTTCGGAACGAGGCCCTTGGCGGCCCCAATCCGTTCGAGTGGGCGTCCGTCACCAGCAAGGATATCTTCGCTGGCAAGCGCATCGTTCTGTTCGCGTTGCCGGGTGCTTTCACGCCGGCCTGCTCGGAACACCACCTGCCCGGCTACGAGCATCGCTACGATGAGTTCAAGCAGGCCGGCATCGATGACGTGATCTGCCTGTCCGTCAATGACGCGTTCGTGATGTCTCAGTGGGCGAAAACCCAGAACATCATGAAGGTGACGATGCTGCCGGACGGAAACGCCGATTTCACGCGGCGAATGGGGATGCTCGTCGACCGATCGCGCAATGGCATGGCGCTGCGAAGCTGGCGATATTCGATGCTCGTCGAGGACGGTATCGTGAGCGCTGTGTTTGCCGAACCCGGCATTCGCGACAATCCGCCCGGCGTGGGCGTGACCGTGTCAGGCGCTGAAGCGATGTTGGATCACCTGAGCGGCGGAAAGAAAACCGGATCCTTGTCGTTCTGAATTTTACAAAGAAAGACCGACCATGGATCAACACGCATTCGAATCCGAATTGGCCGCGTCCGGGTACGACGAGGTCGACGTCAAAGGCCTTGATCACAAACCAGCCAACACCGAACACGCGCACGATTACGATATTCGCGGGCTCGTGCTCGATGGCATCTTCGCAGTCTGGCAAAACGAGCGCGTCACGCATTACCGAGCCGGCGACATTTTCGATGTCTCGGCCGGCGTCAAACATTCGGAAGAAATCGGACCGGATGGTGCGCGGGTTGTTATCGGCCGCCGCGCGGCACAATCGCTTTGATCGAACGAAACGAACAGCGCAATCGACTAATCTGGACACATTGCTATCGTGATATCGTTTGTTGATTGAAATGCAGCAGATTTTTTTTAGTTTTAACAGGAGAGACCGAATGACCCCCGACATGAAAACAGCCCGACTGTCAGCCCTGATCCTGATCGGACTGGTCGCTCCGACTGCATCGGCCATGGCGCAGAGCCAGACGACGGAAACCATCGTCGAGACGATGCGCGCTTTATCGGGCAAGCAGAAGGCCCGACCGAGTGGCGCGAAGGGGCAATGCTTCACTGCGAAATTCACCCCGACGGCCGAAGCTCGCAGCCTGACGAAATCCGCAGCTTTCGCAAAAGAATCGTCCGCTCTCGTTCGATTTTCGGTCGGAAGCGGCAACCCGAAAGTCAGCGATGCGGCAAAGACCGTCAATCGCGGCCTTGCGGTGAGGATCGATCCGAACGGGCCCGGCCAGAGCGAATTCGTGATGGTGAATGCACCGGTCAACTTTGCGAAATCGCCGGAGCAGATGCTTGCGTTTTTGCAGGCTCGCTCCCCCGGCGCGGACGGCAAACCGGATGCCGACAAGATCAAGGCTTTCACCGAAGCGAACCCCGAGACCACCAATCAGGCGAAGTATCTGGCCTCGCGTCCCGTTGCGGCGTCTTGGGTCGGCGTCGGCTATTGGGCGATCCATCCGTACACGTTCACCAGTTCGCAAGGCACGAAGCAGATCGTCAAATTCCGCATGATGCCCCAGAGTGACGAAGTCGGACTGACGGACGATCAAGCAAAAGCGAAGCCGGCCGATTTCTTGGTCGAAGAACTCACCGGGCGGATTGCCGAAAAGAAATCCGCCAGCCTCGATCTTGTCGCCGTGTACGGCACCGCAGCCGACGCAAAAATCCCGGCGACGGAGCAATGGCCGGACGAAGACAAGCGCGAAAGCGTCAAGGTCGCGTCGCTGACGATCGTCGGGCTTGAGAAGAACGAAACCTGCGACGAGCAGTTCTTTGATCCGACGACGCTCGCCGATGGTCTGGCCGGCCCGACGGACGATCCGCTTTTCGTGCAGCGCCAACCGGCTTACGCGATCTCGATTTCGCAGCGCTTGTAATCATCGTTCGGCAATCGGCGGCGTGTCACCGCCGATTGCCGCAAGATGTGGTTTTGCGCCTCACTCGTCGTAGGTGCATCGTCATGTTTAATTTTTAAGCTTCCGATGTCGCGAGTTTCATCTTGCGACGGTGCGAAGGACCATGTGAGCCTCGGGCATCAGGCGAAAGCATCGCTGGTGGCGCGTATGACGCAGTCTCGTGATCGAGCATCGTGCACATTGCCGCCCTTTGATGCGACCGCCCATCTCCTTCGTCAGGAAGACGCTCCATGTTGAAAGCGATGTCGCTCGGCCTCCTCCTCTCGTGCAGTTTCGGTGCGGCCGCGTTCGCGCAGGAGCCGAAAATGGGCGGCACGATCAACGCCGTGATCCAACCCGAGCCGCCCGGCCTGATGCTGGCGCAGATTCAAAACGGCCCGACGCAGATGGTGTCCGGCAACATCTATGAAGGCTTGCTGCGCTACAGCAAGACGCTTGAACCGATGCCCGGCCTTGCCGAAAGCTGGACCGTCAGCGACGACGCCAAAGTCTATACATTCAAGTTGAAACCAGGCGTCACCTGGCACGATGGCAAGCCGTTCACCTCGGCCGACGTGCTGTTCTCCATCGAGATGCTGAAGCAGACCCATGCGCGCGCCCGCACCAATCTCGTTCAACTCGACAAGGTCGAAGCGCCCGACGACACCACCGTCGTGTTCACGCTGAAACAGCCGTTCGGACCGTTCCTCGGCATCTTCGAAGTCGGCTCGATGCCGATGGTGCCGAAACATCTCTACGAAGGCACCGACTTCAAGACCAACGCGAACAACAACGCGCCGATCGGCACCGGCCCGTTCATGTTCAAAGAGTGGAAAAAAGGCTCGTTCATCCAGCTCGTGAAGAACCCGAACTACCACGTCAAAGGCAAACCGAACATCGACGGCATCTACTGGCAGATCATTCCCGATGCCGCTGCGCGTTCGGTCGCGTTCGAGACCGGCAAGGTCGACGTGCTACCGGGCGGATCGGTCGAGAATTTCGACGTGCCGCGCCTGACCAAGCTCAAGGGTGCCTGCGTGACCGGCGAAGGCTGGGAGTTTTTCAGCCCGCTGGCGTGGATGTGGCTCAACAACCGCGCGGGACCGACGGCCGACAAGAAAGTCCGCCAGGCGATCATGCATGCGGTCGATCGCGACTTCGCGAAAGACGTCATCTGGAACGGACTCGGAAAGGTCGCGACCGGGCCGTCCGCATCGACCATCAAATTCTACACCGACGACGTGCCGAAATATCCGTTCGATCCGGCCAAGGCCAAGGATCTGCTGAAAGAAGCTGGATACAAGGGCGAGAAAGTGCGCCTGATGCCGTTGCCCTATGGCGAGACGTGGCAACGCTGGGGCGAGGCCGTGAAGCAAAACTTGATCGACGTCGGCTTCAATATCGAGACCGTCGCGACCGACGTCCCGGGCTCGAACCAGAAGATTGGCGATTGGGATTACGACATCGCCTTCACCTATCTCTATCAATACGGCGATCCCGCACTCGGCGTCGGCCGCAATTACATCACGAGCAACATCGCCAAGGGGCAGGTGTTCAACAACGTCGAGGGTTACTCAAATCCGGAGGTCGACAGGCTGTTTGCCGAAGGTGCCAATGCGACGCCGGATTCGAAGCGCAAGGAGCTTTACGAGAAGGCGCAGAAGATTCTTGTCGAGGACGTGCCGGTGGCGTGGATGCTCGAATTGCAGTTTCCGACGATCACCAATTGCAAGATCAAGAATCTCATCACCACGGGGATCGGCGTCAACGACGGTTTCCGAGACGCCTGGATCGACAAATAGCACCGCATCGGTCATTGCGAGCTGTCGTCTCGTTGGCCATGCCAACAGGACGACGAGCGAAGCAATCCAAAAGGCTGCGAGCAGAAACTGGATTGCTCCGTCGCCAAGAGGCCCCTCGCAATGACAACGAAAGGCCGATTAAAGTTGTGACGAAAGAGTTGGCCCTCTGATGCTCTCCTTCATCGCCCAGCGGATTGCCAAGGGGCTCGTTGTCCTGATCGCGATCATCGTCCTCAACTTTTTCCTGATCCGGCTCGCGCCCGGCGATCCGGCCATCGTGATGGCCGGTGAGGCCGGCGCCAGCGACCCGATGTTCGTAGCGCAGTTGCGCGAAAAATTCGGGCTCGACCGACCATTGCCCGAACAGTTGTTCGTCTATGTGAAGGGCATCCTCAGCCTCGATCTCGGCTTCTCGTTTCGCCAGCAGATGCCGGTGTCGCGGCTGATCTGGGAGCGCCTCCCGGCGACCTTGCTGTTGACGCTGACCGCGTTCGCGATCTCGCTCATCCTCGGCATCGGGTTCGGCACGCTGGCGGCACGCTTCGCCGGCACATGGGCGGACACCGCGATCACCGTAGCGGCCTTGCTGTTTTATGCGACGCCGATTTTCTGGATCGCGCTGATGGCGATCCTGCTGTTTTCCGTGACCCTCGGCTGGTTGCCGAGCTTCGGCTACGAGACCGTCGGTGCGGGCTATACTGGCGTTGCCCGCGTCCTCGACATCGGCGCGCACCTTATCATGCCCGCGATGACGATCGGGCTCTTTTTCATGGCGACCTATGCGCGGATGACGCGGGCCTCGATGCTCGAGGTCAACCGGCTCGATTTCGTCAAGACCGCGCGCGCCAAGGGTCTCCGTGACACCGTCCTCCAACGTCGTCACGTTCTGCGCAACGCGCTGCTTCCGGTGGTCACGCTCGCCGGCGTACACTCCGGCACGCTCATCGGCGGCGCCGTGCTGACCGAGACCGTATTTGCGTGGCCCGGCATTGGACGGTTGCTGTACGAGGCGCTGTTGCAGCGCGATTACAATCTTCTCCTCGGCGTGTTCACGGTCTGCTCGGCAATGGTACTGATTTTCAATCTCGTGACCGATCTGGTTTATCGGTTGGTCGATCCGCGCATCGAATTCGCGTCATGATAGCGTTTCTGAAACGCATGCTGCGCAATCCCGGCGGCCTCGTCGGCCTCGTCATCTTGGCGATCGCCGTTGTCATCGCGGTCGCGGGCCCGTGGATGTTTCCGAACTCGCCGTGGCGCATGGTGCAGCGGCCCTTCGTGCCGCCGTTCACATTGTCGGCGGTGCCGCTCGGCACCGACGCGCTCGGCCGCGACGTCTTCGCCGGCCTCATCTATGGCGCACGCGTCTCGCTGCTGGTCGGGCTGGTCTCGACGCTAGTGGCGCTCATCGTCGGCGTCCCGCTCGGTGCGCTGGCTGGCTATTTCGGCGGTCGCGTCGATGACGCGCTGATGCGTTTTACGGAATTCTTCCAGACCATCCCGAGTTTCGCGCTGGCCATCGTGCTCGTCGCGATCCTTCAGCCTTCGATCTATTCGATCGTCGGCTCGATCGCGATCGTGAGTTGGCCGCCGGTCGCGCGGCTTGTGCGTGGCGAGGTGCTGTCGTTGCGGACGCGCGAATATGTGCAGGCCGCGATCGTGACCGGCCAGAGCAATAGCGCGATCATCTGGCGCGAGATTTTGCCGAACGCGCTGTCGCCGGTCATCGTGCTGGCGTCGCTGATGGTGGCGACAGCCATTTTGCTGGAATCGTCATTGTCGTTCCTCGGGCTCGGCGATCCGAACCTGATCTCATGGGGCTATATGGTCGGCGCCGGCCGCACCGTGATCCGACAAGCATGGTGGATCACCGTGTTTCCGGGCTTTGCGATTTTGGTCGCCGTCCTCGGCCTGAACCTGATCGGGGAAGGCCTCAACGACGTGCTCAATCCGCGCCTGCGGGAGCGGCGCTGATGACGGATATTGCAGCAGCCGTTTCGATCCGCGATCTCAAGATCGCCCTGCCGCCGGGCGGCGAGCGCCGTTATGCAGTCGATGGCATCTCGTTCGATCTGGTGCCCGGCGAGATCGTCTGCGTCGTCGGCGAATCCGGCTCGGGCAAATCGATGTGCGCGCACGCGCTGATGGGCCTGCTCCCCGACACGGTAACGACCGAAACCGGATCGATCGTCGTTGAGGACCGCGATCTGCTGACCCTCGACGACGACAGCTGGCGCGCGATGCGCGGCCGCCATATCGCGATGGTGTTTCAGGAGCCAATGACCGCGCTCAATCCGTTGATGCGGATCGGCGATCAGATCGTCGAGATGTTCGAAGCGCATGGTTTGTTCAGCAAAAGCGAGCGCAAGGCCAAGGCGATGGGCCTCATTCGCGAGGTCGGCCTGCCCGATCCCGAACGCATCGTGCGTGCTTTTCCGCATCAATTGTCCGGCGGGCAACGCCAGCGCGCGATGATCGCGATGGCGCTGGCGCTCGAGCCGACGGTGCTGGTCGCGGACGAACCGACCACCGCGCTCGACGTCACCACGCAGGCGCAGACGCTCAACCTCATCAAGGAGCTGCA
>JANMAN010000750.1:0-7012 GCA_031359885.1 Tardiphaga sp.
CGACTTGCGCTCGGCGCCCATCATCACCTTGTCCTTGGCTTCTTCGAATTCGGACTGCGTCACCATGCGCTTGTTGCGGCGCGCGGCGGTCAGGGCGGCTTCGTTGACGAGGTTCATCAGGTCGGCGCCGGAGAAGCCCGGCGTGCCGCGCGCAATGGTTTTCAGGTTGATATCCGGCGCCAGCGGCACCTTGCGGACGTGCACTTTCAGGATCTGCTCGCGGCCGACGACGTCCGGGTTCGGCACCACCACCTGGCGGTCGAAACGGCCCGGGCGCAACAGCGCCGGATCGAGCACGTCGGGCCGGTTGGTCGCCGCGATCAGGATCACGCCTTCATTGGCCTCGAAGCCGTCCATCTCGACCAGCAACTGGTTCAACGTCTGCTCGCGCTCGTCATTGCCGCCGCCGAGACCGGCGCCACGGTGACGACCGACCGCATCGATTTCGTCGATGAAGATGATGCAAGGCGCGTTCTTCTTGGCCTGCTCGAACATGTCGCGGACGCGAGACGCACCGACGCCGACGAACATTTCGACGAAGTCCGAACCCGAGATCGTGAAGAACGGCACGTTGGCTTCGCCGGCGACCGCACGTGCGATCAACGTCTTACCGGTGCCGGGCGGTCCGACCAGCAGCACGCCGCGCGGAATGCGTCCGCCGAGCCGCTGATACTTGCCGGGGTCGCGGAGGAATTCGACGATTTCCTGCAAATCCTGCTTGGCCTCGTCGACGCCTGCGACGTCTTCGAACGTCACGCGGCCATGCGCTTCGGTCAGCATCTTCGCGCGCGATTTGCCGAAGCCCATCGCCTTGCCGGCACCGCCCTGCATCTGGCGCGACAGGAACACCCAAACGCCGATCAGCGCGATGAACGGCAACCATGAGACCAGCAGCGACACGAACCACGGCACGTTGTCGCCGGGCGGCTTCGCGGTGATCTGCACCTTGCCGTCATACAGGCGCTTCACGAGCGACGGATCGCTCGGGGCATAGGTGTGGAAGCTCGCGCCGTTGGTGAAGGTGCCGTTGATCTCCGGCCCCTGGATCACGACGTCGCGAACCTTGTTCTGATCGACTTCGTTCAGAAGCTGAGAGAACGTGATGTCTTGCGAGGCGGCCCGTTGGCCCGGATTTTGGAACAGGGTGAACAGCGCCAACAGCAGCAGCACGATAATGACCCAGAGGGCGAAATTCCGCAGATTGGCGTTCATCTGTCTTCCTTCGTCGCCGCTGATCGCGGCCCAAAACTCTAACGCGTGTCTTGAAGCATATCTTTTCTTGAAGCACGTCGCTTAGGCGTGCTCTGCGGTCTCGCGCGTCGTCGCGAATAACCAAAGCTGGTGAGACCAATCTAGGTGTCGATTCCCTCCCTGCCAAGGGAACCATACAGTACTATTTATCACATCTTAGCCGCGTTCCGGTTCAAATCATGGCGTGTCGTCATGCTGGTTTCGGCGGTGACGGTTTACGCCGCGGGGGTGCGGCCGCGACAACGAGGCGCGTGGCGGTCAGGGTGATCAGCGCGCCGGCAAGCGTCTGGCGCAGCCGAACGCCACTTTTGCTGCGTTGCGGTGCCGCATCGATCGCATCCAGCAAAACCTCGACCTGGCCCAATTCGGCCGCGCCCTCGCAGCCGACCGCATCGATGGCTTTGATCAGCAACCGCAGGCGGATTTCGGCGGGTTGGGCCGCAAACGCAGCAGCATCGAAGCCCTCCGAATTGGGCAGTGCCGTGGTCGCCATCGCGTCGCGGACCATGCGATCGAGCGCGGCATCGGCGCGCTGCATCCGCATCGCGAGGCGCGAGAGGCTCGATGCGTCGAAGCCTTCCGACGCCAGAGCCGGCAGCAATGCGCGGAGCCTCGGCCGGGTATAAGCCGCGTCGCGATTGGTCGGATCGTCGGCGAAATCGATTGTTGCGCTGTTGAGCGTGGCGATCAGCCGCGCCTTGGGAACGGACAGCAGCGGCCGCACGACGACCATATCGCCGCGTACGGTTTCGGGCGTCATCGCCGCCAGCCCGATCAGCCCGCTGCCGCGCACCAGCCGCATCAGAACGGTTTCCGCCTGATCGTCCTGCGTGTGCGCCGTGAGAATATGCTGGGCATTGTATCTGCGACCGACCTGCGCCAGCAGATCGTAGCGCGCGGCCCGCGCCGCAGCCGGCAGTCCTGTTTTCGGCTTCGTGCCCGTCCAGCGTTTGGTGACGTGAGGAATGCCGAGCGATGTCGCGAAGCGTTTGACGTCGCGGGCCTCAAGCGCGGATTCGGGTCGCAAGCCGTGGTCGATCGTGACGGCGATCAGATACGGGCCGTCCGCAAGCGCCCGCCGCCATTGCGCCAGCAACCACAGCAGCGCCACCGAATCAGGCCCGCCCGACACCGCAACGATCAGCGCCGGTGCGTCGCGCCAAAGTGGAAAAGCCGCGAACAGCGCATCGGCTTCGACGGCGGTGATGGGTTTTGCGACATCCGGCATGCGTGCGTCATACGCCGACCGGACCGACCGATCCACCGTCGCGATGCAGGGATTGGAGCCGTCTTACGCCGCTCTGTCGCCGAGCATCGTCACGGCCTCGATCTCCGGCCGCAGCATCGGAATATCGCGCACATGCACGATCCGGTTGCGACCTGCGGCCTTGGCGAAATAAAGCGCCTGGTCGGCCGCCTTGTACGCGTCGAAGGCGTCCAGCGCCTCGCCGACCTCCGCGACGCCGCCCGAGACCGTCACGTGCAAGGCCGGATTGTCCGGATCGACCACGAGGCGCGAGACGCTTCTCCGTGCGAACTCGACGAGGTCGGCATAGCCCGCGCGCATGTCCGCCGGAAACAGAACGGCGAACTCTTCGCCGCCGAGACGAGCGACCGCAAGCGATGACGGGCCGAGGTGATCGAGCAACGTCTTGCCTACTTGGCGGATCACGCCGTCGCCGGCCGCATGTCCGAAGGTGTCGTTGATGCGCTTGAAGCGATCGATATCGAAAATCACGAAGACCGAGCCCGGCCCGGCCGTCTCGTACAGATCGAAGAAAGCGCGCCGGTTCATTAGGCCGGTCAGCGTGTCCGTCGCGCTGAGTTTCTCGAACGCATCGCGGCTGATGCTCACGGCGCGAAGCGCGATGCCGATGTAGCAACCGAACATATAGGTGACTGCGCCTGCGGTGACCGTCGATACGCTCACGCCGATGATCAGCGCATCGGCGAGCGGATACGGCAGCAGCCCGTAATGGGCGAGCACCAGATGGACCAGAACGACCATGGCGTCCGCCAAGATCATCCCGCGCACCATCAGCCGCAACGCGAATTTGGCGACGTTTTTGTCCTGGAAGAGATTGGGATGTCCCAGTGGCTGCAGCCAACGATTGATCAGAACCCGCATCACGCACCTCTGCGAGCGTGATAAAGTACCGCCGGTCTATTTGTCGTTAATGCAGCCAGGACAATTGTCCGAAAGCCCGAGAAATTCAGACTGCGCGCCGGCTCAGCACTTCACGCGCTTCTGCTCGCGATCGACCGCCGTCTTTACCCCGTTCGAGGCGCGCGGATATTTCCGCGTCACCTCGCCCAACGCGGCACAAGCGGCTTCCTTTTCCTTCAACGCCGCCAGGGATTGCCCCAGGCGCAACAGCGAGTCCGGCGCTTTCGCCGAGGTGTCGTATTTGGTCGTCACGGTCAAAAACGACTCGGCCGCGTCGCGATATTTCTGGCGCTGAAAGAAACTCTCGCCGAGCCAATATTGCGAATCCGCCAGCAGCGGATCGCCCGGATATTTCTGAGCGAAATTGCGCATCGTCTCTTCGGCGAGCGCGTAGTCCTTGCGCTGCATGTAGCCGATGCCGAGATCGAACTCGTCCTTCGGCGTGGCCGAGGGCGGCAGCGTCGTCGGGGCCACGCCGCCGCGCGGCACGTCACCCAAGTTAAGCGGCTGGCCCGGATCGCGGCCGACTGGCTGCTGACCAGCATTGGCTTGGGTTTGGGCCTGCACCGGCAATTGCCCGCCGCCGAGCGCGCGCGGCGCGCCAGGCGCGCTCGGGTTTGCGTTGGGATCGAACGCATCGTTGCGGCGACGGCGGCCGTCGGCAGGCGCCACCGGCGGCGCGGCTTGCACGGATTCTTGCACGATCGGCGCGGCCGCGGCCTGCTGCGGCGGCAGAGCCTGCACGGGCGGCGCGACCGCGGCGCTTTGGCGCGCGGCGGGTCCGGCAGCCGGTGCGGCCGCTTGCAGCGCGCGAAGCTGATCTTCGAGCTGCCGGTTGCGATATTGCAGTTCTTCGTTCTGGCCGGTCATCTTGCGCAACTGGTCTTCGAGTTGCTGCACGCGGGTTTCCGGATCGACCTCCTCGGCCGGCTGTCCGTAGCCCTGCTGGGATTGGCCGTAACCCTGCTGATCGTAACCGCGCGGCTGCTGGCGATAGCCCTGCTGCGCGAACGCCTGTGGGGCTGCGACGACAACCAGCGCGGACAGCATCATGGAGCGGGCGAAAACGGAGATGTGCGACGGCATGGCGACCTGATCGATAGGAGGAGCGACATCACTGAGAGCGGGAGTAAGCCGGAATTGTGTCGATGACCCAGTCGCGCCAGCGCGACTGAAAAAGAAAACCGGCAAAAGAAAAACCGGCGCTCTCCGCAAGGCGAGCGCCGGTTCGTGGTCGTTCGCGTGAAGCCGATCAGGCGCCGGCGTTCAGCACCGTCACCGCGCGGCGGTTCTGCGACCAGCACGAGATGTCGTTACACACCGCGACCGGGCGTTCCTTGCCGTAAGAGATCGTCCGCATCCGGCTCGGATCGATGCCGCGCGACGCGAGATAGGTGCGAACCGACTGGGCGCGACGTGCGCCAAGCGCAATGTTGTATTCGCGGGTGCCGCGCTCGTCCGCATGGCCTTCGATCGTGAAGGCGTAGCGGTTGTAGCTCTGCAGCCACTGGGCCTGCTTCTCCAGCGTCGCGATCGCCTGCGGCGACAGTTCGGTCTGGTCGCTCTCGAAGAATACGCGGTCGCCGACATTGACCACGAAGTCCTGCTGCGAGCCGGGCGTGGCGGCATTTGCCATCGCGCCGTCGACGCCGCCGCCGAGCGGGTTCTTGTTGGCGCAAGCGCCCATCGACAGTGCCACGGCGAGCACTGCTGCGAGTTTGAATCCCTGAAGGATGCGCTTCTGATGTATCATTCCGGAGCCTCCGCGCTCTGGTTCGTTCAACTACATCCGGTCTACAGGTCGATGGTTAAGCGAACGTTCCGTCAACCTTGATGCAGTGTTGCCGCCAAGCATCAAATGCCAGCGATCACCATAAAGCAATTGCGATGGTTAATGAGTTGCAAATGTGGCGCGACGGTGGAACGGGCTGGAGCCGTCCGACGATCGGACGCGTCGTCACGAGGCGCGGCAGGTGCCACGACCTCCGAGGGCCTTTTCTGGTGAAATCTGGACGCCGGTCGGACCCGACCGCTCAGGCCGCGGGCACGATCGAGGTCGCTTCGGTCATATCGCCCATCAGGTCGTGATCCATGGACGCGTGCATCTGCCGTAGCGAATCCTGCTGCAACGTCTCCTGCCCATGAAACGCCTCGCCACGGCCGAACAGCATGAGGCGCTCGAATTGGCTGGACCGTAAAAACGGATACCGGGTGAACACCCTCTCGCGCATCGCCGGGAAATCGACCGCCATGAGACAGATCGGCTTCAACAGGCCGGGATAGTGCCGCCCCTCGGACATCGACTCGTGCAGGAAGACCCGACGATAGAACGCACGGTGTTCCGCCCGAACCGTGGCGAGGCCCAGATCCGCGTTGAAATGATTGCAGGCCACGTAAGCCAGCCGCACCGTCATGTACGGCAAATCTGGAAGGCGCTGCAAAGGCGTCGGATCGGCGACGAAGCGTGTCGGATCGATCAGAACTTTTCCCTTGTCGAGCTCCGGCCGCAGAATATCGCCGAACACGTCCATCGACGGCGTGTCGGGATGATCCGCCGATGCGACGCTGATGCGGATCGAACTCGACAGCGCACCGGCGTAATACACCCCGAAAATCCACGTGTTCGGCATGTCGTCGAAGCGATCGGTGACGATTCCCTCGGCGTTCGGACCAATCGCGCCTTCGTTCAAATAGGCGCGGTAACGAAGACGATAGATCGCAAGCTTGTCCTGTGGGGTCACGGCGCGGCGGTAATCGACCTTTTCGAGAACTTCCATGCCGCGACTTTGCGGCTTGAGATCAGTGGGTTGAGCCGTACTCATAACACCTCCGGACCGAACTGACGCACGCTGACCGACACAAACAAGGTTAAGGCTTTCCTAATTTAGTTGCAAAACAATCGACACATTAGGGTTAATTGTGGGTTGCCGCAACAACTCGCAGGACGTGCGCCAGGTGAATCGCATCATGACGGTTATGTGAAAAAGGGAGGCTCGCCGATCAGGCGATCGAGCGCGACGGCACCCGACTAGGTTCGATGGTTTCGTGACGTCCGTGCGACGCATCCAGCAACTGCCGCACCTGCGCTGCCGGCACAGGCTTGCTGAACAGGTAGCCTTGCGCCTCGGTGACGGTGCCTTCGGCACTGATGAGTTCCAGTTGCTCGCTCGTCTCGATGCCTTCGACGACGACCGACATCCCGAGATCGGCGCTCAGGCGCGCCACGCCGCGCAGCAACATCAGCGGCCGTTCGGTATCGATGCCTTGCAGGAAAGATCGATCGATCTTCACCTTCTGCAATGGCAGATTGTGCAGATAGCTCAGGCTGGAATAGCCGGTGCCGAAATCGTCGAGTGAAATCCGCACGCCCTCCTGGCGCAGTTGCGCTAGCACGTCCTGCGTCCATTGCGTATTGCGCAGCAAAGAGGTTTCGGTGATTTCGATTTCAAGTCGATGCGCAGGCAGACCCGACGCCTGCAACGCATAACGAACTTCGCTGACGACATCGCGCTGATGGAATTGCTGCGGCGAGAAATTCACCGCGACGCTGACGGCGTCCGGCCACTTCATGCATTCGATGCACGCCTTGCGCAG
>JANMAN010000782.1:0-7396 GCA_031359885.1 Tardiphaga sp.
CCGATCGCAGCATGGCGATTTCGACGCTGGCGCGGGCGGCCTATCATCAGACGCATCAATTCAAGAACATCGAACCGGGCCTGAACGAAAGTGGCAGCTACGATCCGTCCGGCACGTTTTCAAACGCCTGCCACGTTGCGATCGTCGAAGTCGATATCGAAACCGGCCATGTGCGGCTCGAGACGTTTCTCGTCGCGGAGGATGCCGGGCTGATTATCAATCCGATGATCGCGGACGGCCAAGTGCACGGCGGCGTCGCGCAGGGCATCGGCAATGCGCTGCTCGAAGAGATCGTCTACGACGAGAGCGGCAACATCCTAACCGGCACGTTGGCGGATTTCCTGCCGCCGACGGCGCGCGAAATCCCCGTAATCGAGCTGCATCATCTGGAAACGCTGACCGGCAACACGATCACCAAAGCCAAGGGGCTCGGCGAAGGCGGTGCGATCGGTGCGCCCGCCGCCGTAATCAACGCCATCAACGACGCACTGTCGCCGTTCGGCGTATCGATCGACGAGATGCCGGCGACACCGCAGCGAATTCGTGCAGCGCTCCGCGCGAAAGGATTTTAGATGAGCGACATCGTTCTCCACGTGAACGGCCAGAACCACGCGATCCGCGTCGAGCCACGTCGCACGCTGGTCGATGCGTTGCGCGAAGATTGCGGCCTCACCGGCACGCATATCGGCTGCGAGCACGGCGTCTGCGGCGCATGCACCGTGTTGGTCGATGGCGAACCGGTTCGCGCGTGCCTGATGTTCGCCGAACAGGCGGCGGGCAAGCCGATCCGCACCGTCGAAGGCCTTGCGAACGGCGATGCGATGCACCCGATGCAGACCGCGTTCATGGAGCATCACGGCCTGCAATGCGGCTTCTGCACGCCCGGATTTCTAATGCTCGCCATCGGCGTGCTGGAAAAAGAACCCGACATTTCAGACGACGATATGCTCGACGTGTTGGCATCGAACCTGTGTCGTTGCACCGGCTATCAGAACATCATCAAGGCCGTGCGCGCGGCCGCGGCCCAGATGCGCGCGCCATGACGCAGGGGCGCGGACTGGTCGGGCAATCCGTCCTGCGCAAGGAAGACGGCCCGCTGCTGCGCGGCGAAGGCCGCTTCGCCGCGGATATCAATTTTCCGGGTCAATTATACATGCGCGTGGTGCGCTCGCCACAGGCGCATGGCGTGCTGCGCGGCGTCGACGCCACGGCGGCGTTGGCGCATCCCGGCGTTCGCGCCGTGTGGACCTTTGCCGATGTCGCCGAGATACCGCCGATCGATTTCCGGCTGACGCGGATCGAGACGCTGGCGCCCTATCGTCAGACCGTTCTCGCGCAGGATCGTGTGCGCTATGTCGGCGATCCCGTCGCCGTCGTGTTCGCCGATAGCGCCTTCGCCGCCGAAGACGCCGCCGAATTGGTCGAACTGCACATCGACGAATTGCCGGTCATCTTGCACGCGGATGCGCCGACCGGCGAATTTCGCGACGGTCTGTCGACCGAGACTGCGGTCATTCTGAAACAGTACGGCGATCTCGATGCGGCGTTCGACGGCGCGCATGCCACGGTCGCGCTCTCGTTGAAGATCGGCCGCCATTCGGGCGTTGCGCTGGAAACGCGCGGCGCGATCGCGCGCTATAACGCAGAGCGCGATCGGCTCGAAATGTATGGCGCAGCGAAGGTGCCGCATTGGAACCGGGACCAGATCGCGCGGATGCTCGGCCGCAAGCCGGAGAGCGTGAACCTGTTCGAGGGTCATGTCGGCGGCGGTTTCGGCATTCGCGGCGAGTTGTATCCCGAAGACGTGCTGGTGTGCCTCGCAGCGTTGCGTATGCAGCGGCCGATCAAATGGATCGAGGATCGCCGCGAGAACCTGATCGCCGCAAATCATTCGCGGCAGCAGACGCATCACATCCGCGCGGCGATCGACGCCGATGGCCGCTTCCTCGGCATCGACGCCGAATATTTCCACGATCAGGGCGGCTATATGCGCACGCATGCCGCGACCGTGCCGGACCTCACGGCCGCGATGCTGCCAGGTCCCTATCGCGTGCCGGCCTATCGCGCCACGGGCCACATCCGCCTGACGAACAAAACGCCGGGCGGCACCTATCGCGCGCCGGGCCGCTATGAGAGCACCTTCGTGCGGGAGCGGCTGATGGATGCGATCGCGACGCGCATCGGAGTCGATGTCATCGAGATACGCCGGCGAAATCTCATCGACACAAGCGAGATGCCCTATGCGCGCAAGCTGGAAACGCTCGGCACCGACGTGGTGCTAGACTCCGGCAACTATGCGGGGCTGCTGGACAAGGCGCTCGCCGGGATCGGCTGGGATGAATTGCAGCGGTCGCTCGCGCAACGCCGCGCGGCCGGCGAGCTGGTCGGCGCGGGCCTCGCGATGTTTGTCGAGAAAAGCGGGCTCGGCCCGTTCGACGATGTGCGGATCGCCATCGAGCCATCGGGAGGCGTCGAGATCGTGACCGGCGCGGCATCGGTCGGGCAAGGCGTCGAGACCGTGATGGCGCAAATCTGCGCCGACACGCTTGGCGCGACGTACGATCGCATCCGCGTTGTTCACGGCCAGACCGACCGCATCGGCAGGGGTCTCGGTGCGTTCGCATCTCGCGTCACGGTCATGACCGGCGAAGCGGTGCGGCTGGCCTCCGTGACGTTGCATGAGCTTGTGTGCAAAGCCGCGGCCGACATGATGCAAACGGACTCGCGCGATCTCGAGATCGTGGCGGGGCTTGTGTCGCGACGCGACGGCACCGGGCCGTCGATGAGCATCGGCGAGGTGGCAGCCGCGACGGAGCTCGTCGCCGACGCGACGTTCGAGTCGCGGCATATGAATTATCCCTACGGCGTCCACATCGCGGTCGCGAGTGTGGCGCGCGATACCGGGGCTGTGACAGTCGAGCGCTATCTCGTCGCCTATGATGTCGGCAAGGCCGTCAATCCGATGCTTGTCGAAGGCCAGATCGTCGGCGGCGTCGCGCAGGGCATCGGCGGCGCGCTGTACGAGGAGTTTCTGTACGACGATCGCGGCGAGCCGCTGTCGGTGACGTTTGCGGATTATCTGATGCCGACCGCGCGCGAGATGCCGCATGTCGAGGTCATCATCGCTGAGGACGCGCCGAGCCCGCTCAATCCGATGGGCTTGAAGGGCGCGGGCGAAGGCGGCACCAACGCGGTCGGTGCAGCGATGGCAGCTGCGATCGACGCCGCGCTCGGCCGACCGGGCGCGGTCACGGAATTGCCGGTGACGCCGCAACGGCTATATGCGGTGATGAAGGGCAATATCGGCAACAACCAGCACTGACGTCATTGCCGGGCTTGACCCGGCAATCCATCATTCTTTGTGGGAATTATTTTTAAGATGGATAGCCGGGTCATCAAGCCGACTGCGACGAAGACGTCGCCGGCGGCTTTCGCCCGGCCATGACGAGTGTGCTAAGTCAGCTTCTTCAACAACCTAAGCAACACCACGCGCTCGTCCGCCGTCAGCGGCACCAGCGTTTCGGCGGTGATGTCAGCCGCCACCTTAATTGCAGCTTCGACGACACGCGCGCCGTCCGGCGTCAACGACACCGCGCGGCGGCGGCGATCGCTCGGATCGCTGCCTGTGGTGATAAAGCCGCGCAGACCAAGACGATCGACCACGCCCTTGATCGTCGCCGCATCGAGATAGACCAAACGTCCGAGATGATTTTGCGAACACGGGCCCACTTCGAACAGCTTCGCCATGACAGCGAATTGCGTCTGCGTCAGCTCCTCGATCATGCGTCCCATGAAGATCGACGTGTGACGCTGCATCGCGACGCGCATCAAGAACCCGACCTGCGCGCCGATCAGATAGCCTGGGGCAGCGGCGGCCCCGCTAGGCAGGCTTCTCGAGGGAACGCGTTTGATTGCCATGCCTCAGACCGTCAGGTACGCGCGTTGCAGTTCGGTGTTCGCCGCCAGTTCCGCCATCGCGCCGCTCCACTGGATCTGACCTTTTTCCAGCACGTAGGCGCGATCGGAGACCAACTCCGCGAAGTGGACGTTTTGTTCGGACAACAGGATCGAGACGCCCGCCGATTTCAATTCCAAGATCGTGTTGGCCATCTGCTCGACGATCAAAGGTGCGACGCCCTCCGACGGCTCGTCCAATAGAATCAGCAACGGATTGCCCATCAGTGTGCGCGCGACCGTCAGCATTTGCTGCTCGCCGCCGCTCATGCGCCCGCCGGGCCGGTCCGGCATCTCGCCGAGGTTGGGAAACAGCTTCAGCAATTTGGTCTCGTCCCAAACCGGCGCCGGCGTGCCGTCGCGGAAGTTGCGCGGCGGCTGCCGACCGATGTCGAGGTTTTCCAGCACGGTCAAATCCGAAAAGATGCGGCGGTCTTCCGGCGTGAAGCCGAGACCCAGCCGCGCGATTTGATAGGGCTCGAAGCGCGAGATGTCGCGGCCGTCGAAATGCACGGTGCCCTGGCGCTGCGCCATCAGGCCCATGATGGCTTTCATGGTCGTCGTCTTGCCGGCCCCGTTGCGGCCCATCAAGGCAACCACCTCTCCGCGACCGACTTGCAGCGAAAGGCCATAGAGAATCCGTGCCGCGCCGTAGGACGCGCTGAGGTCGCTGACGTCGAGCATCGCGTCGCTCATGGCGTTATATTTTCCTTGGCGCTCTCTTTGGCGAAGGTCTTGCCGGTGCCGAAATAGACGTCGCGGACTTGCGGATTGTCGCGGATGGCCTTGGCGTCGCCGTCGGCGATCAACCGGCCGCGCGCCAGCACGATGATGCGATCGGCGAAGGCAAACACGACGTCCATCGAATGTTCGGTGAACAGCACGGAGATGCCGCGTTCGATCACGAGGCGCTTCACCAGCGCGATGAGATCGTTGCGTTCGCGCGGCGCCATGCCGGCGGTCGGCTCGTCCATCAACAGCAGGCGCGGCTCGTTCGCGAGCGCGATCGCGAGTTCGACGCGCTTCACGTCGCCATAAGCGAGTTCGCGGCTGGGCCTGTCGG
This sequence comes from Tardiphaga sp., assembly GCA_031359885.1. Taxonomy (GTDB): domain Bacteria; phylum Pseudomonadota; class Alphaproteobacteria; order Rhizobiales; family Xanthobacteraceae; genus Tardiphaga. The sequence continues at coordinate 5,018 of JANMAN010000782.1, forward strand.
CGTCGGCGCGCATGCCGACCTGATCGAGCAACGCCAGCGCGCGCTCGCGATGCTGCGCGGCGGCCGGGCGAAACAGTTTGTACGTCTCGCGCGCGTGCGAGATCAGCGCCATCTGCACGTTCTCGATGACGCTCATCGACCCGAAGGTGGCGGCGACCTGAAAGGTGCGGCCGACGCCGCGCCGCCAGATCTCGCGCGGCTTCAGGCCGATCAGGGTCGTCCCCTCGAATTGGATATCGCCGGCATCCGGCGCGAGCTGGCCGTTGATCATGTTGAAGCAGGTCGATTTGCCTGCTCCGTTGGGGCCGATCAGGGCCAGGAATTCGCCCTGCCCGACGGTAAACGACACGTCGTTGACGGCGCGGACGCCGCCGAAACTCTTCGAGAGATTGCGGATCGCGAGTTCGCTCATGACGCGGAATTTCTGCGCGGCAGAAGTTTCGCGATGCCGCCCGCGATGCCGGCGGGGAACGCCAGCACCAGTAGCAGAATGATGCCGCCGAGCAGCGCGCGCCAGTAATCGGTCTGCCGCATGATCGTATCTTGCAGGACCGCGAAGACGGATGCGCCGACGACGGGGCCGATCAGCGTCTGGATGCCGCCGAGCAGCACCATCACGAGACCGTCGATCGAACGGCCGACGCCGATCGTCTCCGGCGAGATCGATCCTTTAGCGAACGCGAAAATACCCCCGGCCACGCCACAGACGCCGCCGGCAATCGCAAAGCCAAGCCAATGCACGCGCTTGACGTCGATGCCGATCGCTTCGGCGCGCAGCGGCGAGTCGCGCCCGGCGCGCATCGCGTAGCCGAACGGCGCGAACAGAAACCGCCGCAGCAGCAACACGCCCGCCGCCGCCAGCGCCAGCGTCAGCAGATAAAACGGCGCACGCGTATCGAACGGCGCGGACGGCCAAACGCCGACGATGCCGTTCGAGCCGCCGGTGAGCGTCTCCCATTGAAACACGCCGGCCCAGACGATCTGCGCAAAGGCCAGCGTCAGCATCGCGAGATAGACGCCCGACAAACGCACGGCGAACCAGCCGAACAGCAGCGCGCCCGCCAGCGCCAACAACGGGGCCGCGAGCAACGCGACGCCCATCGGCGCGGCCAGCCATTTCACCAGCAGCGCCGCGCCGTAAGCGCCGAGGCCGAAATAGGCGGCGTGGCCGAACGAGTGCATGCCGCCCGGCCCCATGATGAAATGCAGGCTCGCGGCGAACAGCACGGCGATCAGCACGTCGATGCCGAGCACCATCGTATAGGGCGAGTTTTTCGCGATCAGCGGCAAGCACGCCAGCACGACCAGCACCGCCACGCCCACAATCTTCATCGTCGATGTCGCCGGGCGGATCGGCTCATCGGGTTCCGACACGCTGCGGACCACCGCCTGCTCGCGACCGAGCAGCCCATAAGGCCGCACGATCAGCACGACGGCCATCACGAGGAATTCCGCCACCAGCGTCATCTTGGAAAAGTTGAACGAGATGCCGAACAGATCGACGACGCCGATCGCGATGCACAGCGCCTTGACCTCAGCGATGATGACGGCGGCGAGATACGCACCAGATATCGAGCCCATGCCGCCGACGACGACGACGACGAAGGCGTCGCCGATCACGGTGAGGTCGATGGCGAGATTGGCGGGCTCGCGCGCGATCTGCAGCGCACCGCCAAGGCCCGCGAGCATCGCACCGAGCGCGAACACGCCGGTGAACAACATCGCCTGATTGACGCCGAGCGCGCCGACCATCTCGCGGTCCTGCGTCGCCGCGCGCATCAGGCAGCCGAAGCGCGTTTTGGCGAGCGCCAGATGCAGCAACAGCAGCACCAGCGGGCCGACGACGATGAGAAAGATGTCGTAGCTCGGCAGTTTGCGACCAAGCACTTCGACCGCGCCCGTGAGGCCCGGCGCGCGGGGCCCGAGCAGATCTTCCGGCCCCCACAGCCACAGCGTCGCGTCGTTGATGACCAGGACCAGCGCGAACGTGGCGAGCAGTTGAAACAATTCGGGCGCGCGGTAGATCCGCCGCAGCAGCAGGATTTCGATCGTTGCGCCGAGCAGACCGACGAGCAAGGCGGTTGCGACGATGCCGCCCCAGAAACCAAAAGCGCCGCCAAGCTTGGTCGCGAAGCTGTAAGCGATGTAGGTGCCCAGCATATAAAGCGAGCCGTGGGCGATGTTGACGATGCGCGTGACGCCGAAGATCAGCGACAGCCCGACCGCGACAAGAAACAGTCCCGACGCGGATGAGAGTCCGTTGATGGCTTGGAAGATAAGTGCGTTCGCGGTCATGGGGCGATCGCGAGGTGAGATGCAGGCAGCAAAGTGCGAGTGGAAAGCGGTTCGGCATATACTGAAGTGTTCCCTCCCCCCTTG
>JANMAN010000345.1:0-2967 GCA_031359885.1 Tardiphaga sp.
TGCCGCGGCTACTTCCTGCTGGAATTCCTCGGCTATCCAAAGATCAAAGTGCTGCACGGCGGTTACGATGCCTGGACCATGAAGGGCTTGCCGACCACGACAGAGGTGCCGACGCCAGTCGCCGCGTCATTCGCTGTCGTGCCGGAAGCCGGCTCGATCCTGATCGATGCCAAGACGATGCAGGCCGGCATCGGCAATCCGATGATCGCGCTGCTCGACGTGCGCGACGTCGATGAATGGATCGGCGAAAGCAGCTCGCCTTACGGCAAGGATTTCTGCCCGCGCATGGGCCGCATTCCCGGTGCGGTTTGGATCGAGTGGTATCGCATGATGAAGCCGACCGGCGAAGGCCCGCGCTTCAAGTCGAAGAACGAGATCCTCGCCGAATGCGCGACGGTCGGCATCACGCCGGACACGACGGTCTATCTGTATTGCTTCAAGGGTGCGAGGGCGTCGAACACGTTCCTCGCGTTGAAGAATGCCGGCGTGAAGGACGTGCGGATGTACTTCGGCTCGTGGAACGAATGGTCGCGCGACGTGAAATATCCGATCGAAGAAGGGTTGCCGAGCGTCGGTATGGCGCAGGCGAAGGCGGCTTAATCCGCAATACAACGAGGCGTCATTACCCGGCCGAGTGCGCTCTTCGCGCACAAGGACCGGGTGACCCAGTATTCCGAAACGCTCATGTTGAACATGATCGGCACGGACTACTGGGTCCCCGCGTTCGCGGGGATGACGGCTTCTGTTGTTGAAGCGCTCAGCCCTTCAGCTTTTCGATCAGCGTTTTGCCCAAGCGCGCCGGTGACGGCGACACCGAGATGCCGGCCGCTTCCATCGCCGCCGACTTCGACGCAGCGTCGCCCTTGCCGCCCGAGATGATTGCGCCCGCGTGGCCCATGCGGCGGCCGGGAGGTGCCGTGACGCCGGCGATGAAGCCGACCATCGGCTTCTTGCGGCCGCGCTTGGCCTCGTCGATCAAAAACTGCGCGGCATCTTCTTCGGCCGACCCGCCGATTTCGCCGATCATCACGATGGATTCGGTCTTTGGATCGGCGAGAAACATCTCCAGCACGTCGATGAATTCGGTGCCCTTGACCGGGTCGCCGCCGATGCCGACCGCCGTGGTCTGGCCGAGGCCTTCCTGCGTGGTCTGGAACACAGCTTCATACGTCAACGTGCCCGAGCGCGAGACGATGCCGACATTGCCGGGACGGAAGATGTTGCCCGGCATGATGCCGATTTTGCATTCGCCGGCAGTCATGACGCCGGGACAATTCGGCCCGATGAGGCGCGACTTCGATCCGCTCAATGAGCGCTTGACGCGGACCATGTCCAGAACCGGAATGCCTTCGGTGATGCAGACGATCAGCGGAATTTCGGCATCGATCGCTTCGCAGATCGCGTCGGCCGCGCCCGGCGGCGGCACGTAGATCACGCTGGCATCGGCGCCGGTTTTCTCGCGCGCTTCCTGCACCGTGTCGAAAATCGGCAGGCCGAGATGCATGCCGCCGCCTTTGCCCGGCGACGTGCCGCCCATCATCTTCGTGCCGTAGGCGATCGCCGCCTCCGAATGAAAGGTGCCGTTCTTGCCGGTGAAGCCCTGGCAAATGACTTTGGTGTTGCGGTCGATGAGAACGGACATTTAAGCGGCCTCTTTCACGGCTTTGACGATCTTCTGCGCGGCGTCGTCGAGATCGTCGGCGGGCAGCACGTTGAGGCCCGATTCCGCGATGATCTTCTTGCCGGCATCGACATTGGTGCCTTCGAGGCGGACCACCAAAGGCACTTTCAGCCCGACCTCCTTGACCGCGGCGACGACGCCCTCGGCAATGATGTCGCACTTCATGATGCCACCGAAGATGTTGATCAGGATGCCCTTCACGTTCGGATCGGCAGTGATGATCTTGAACGCCGCGGTCACCTTTTCTTTGTTCGCGCCGCCGCCGACATCGAGGAAGTTCGCCGGCTCCATACCGTAGAGCTTGATGATGTCCATCGTCGCCATCGCGAGACCCGCGCCGTTGACCATGCAGCCGATGGTGCCGTCGAGCGTGACGTAATTCAGATCGTATTTCGACGCCTCGATTTCCTTGGCGTCCTCTTCGGTTTCGTCACGCAGCGTCGCGATGTCCGGATGGCGGTACATCGCGTTGCCGTCGAACGACATCTTGGCGTCGAGGCATTTGAGCTGGCCCTGCTTGGTCACGACCAGCGGGTTGATCTCCAGCATCTCCATGTCCTTGGCGACGAATGCCGTGAACAATTGCGCGATCAGTTTCTCGGCCTGCTTGGCGAGATCGCCGGTGAGACCCAGCGCGTTGGCCACGGTGCGGCCGTGATGGCCCATGATGCCGGTGGCGGGATCGACCGAGAACGAGATGATCTTGTCGGGCGTGTTGTGCGCGACGTCCTCGATGTTCATGCCGCCTTCGGTGGAGACCACGAAGGAAATGCGCGAGGTCTCGCGATCGACCAGCAGCGAGAGATAGAATTCCTTCTCGATGTCGGAGCCGTCTTCGATGTAGAGGCGGTTGACCTGCTTGCCGGCGGGGCCAGTTTGCTCGGTGACCAAGGTCGCGCCGAGCATTTCGGTAGCAAACTTCTTGACGTCGTCGATCGAGCGGGCGAGCCGGACGCCGCCGGCGCTGCCCGCCGAGGCTTCCTTGAACTTGCCCTTGCCGCGGCCGCCGGCGTGGATCTGGCTCTTGACCACCCACAAAGGCCCGCCGAGTTCTTTCGCCGCAGCCTCGGCCTCTTCGGGCTTGAGCAATGCGACGCCCTTGGACACCGGCACGCCGAAGTCCTTCAGCACGGCTTTGGCTTGGTATTCGTGGATGTTCATGTGGATGCTCCAGCCGGTTTAAAACGATCTTCGTCGTCATTCCGGGGCGCGAAGCGCGTTAGCGCAAGCGAACCCGGAATCTGGTCATGTTCATCTCGCCGAGATTCCGGGTTCTCGTCCGGCAA
>JANMAN010000037.1:0-5365 GCA_031359885.1 Tardiphaga sp.
GGTGAGGCGCATGGCAGGATCAAACATCGCACGCATCACGCGGCATCTGGTTGCTAACCGCGCGCGCGTCGGTCGCGCGTTTCCCGCAACGTCCCTCGCGAAGATCGAGGCGGCGATCACGGCAAGCGAGAAAACTCATGCTGGCCAAATCCGCGTCGTCATCGAAGGCGCGTTGGACGGCGCGCCGTTGTTTCGTGGCCAGATCGCGCAAGCCCGCGCGCTCGACGTGTTCGCGCTGCAACGGGTCTGGGACACCGCGCATAACAACGGCGTGTTGATCTATCTGCTGCTCGCGGATCGCGACGTCGAGATCGTCGCCGATCGTGGCATTCATGCGCATGTTGGCGCAAGCGGATGGGAAGATATCTGCCGCACGATGGAACAGGCTTTCATGCGCGGCGATTTTGAGGCCGGCGTGCTCGCTGGCATCGCGGCCGTCACGCGGCATCTGGGAACGCATTTTCCGCAGGGCGGTGCGGATGGCAACGAATTGCCCGATGATGTGGTGGTAATTTAGCTTCTTGTCATTCCGGGATGCCATCGCGTCCGACGCAGCTTGTCGCGATGGCAGGCCCGGAAAAACGACCTCACGCTTTCGCTGACGGTCTCGCGCCGACGCGAGAGATCAGCGTTGCGATGTTCGCATTGGCGGGATCGAGCGGCTGTCCGTTTTGGCCGAAAAAGTCGACCCAGCAAAACAGCAAGAGATCGGCAATCGTGAGCCGATCGCCGCAGATGAATGGCTTTTCGCCGAGTTGCTCGTTGAGCCATTGCAGTCGGTTCGCCGCGATCTGCTTCATGCCGGGCGACGCCTCCGGCGCGACGGGAATGCGCTTTTGAAAAAATTTCACGGCCTCGCCGAAACGGTATCCGTTGGCCATGGGCTCGCAGATATTGAGGTCGATCCGGCGCGTCCACATCCGGCAGTCGGCGCGCTCCTGCGGCGTTGCGCCGATCATCGCCGGTGTCGGGTAAAGTTCTTCGAGATATTCGCAAATGACGGTGATCTCGGAGATGTAAGAACCGTCGTCGAGTTCGAGCGTCGGCATTTGCCCGAAACTGTTGCGCGCCAAGTGCTCGGGTTGGCGATTTTCGCCGGCGCGCAGGTCGACCATGTGCTTGGGAATGTCGATGCCCTTTTCGGCCATGAACATGCGGACGAGGCGCGGATTTGGGCCGACCGAATCGTAAAACTTCATGTGCGTTTCCCTTTTGCTTTTAGCCGTCTTTTTGAGGCGATCGGGGCGGTGCGTGTCAAGCCGCGGCAAACGCAGCGGAATCGAGAGTCACCCAGTCGCCCGGTAACGTTTTGGCAAGCAATAATCCTTACCAATGATCAATCTATTTGCGGAGAGCGAATGTGAGCGATCAGTCCCAGGACCATGCCAGCGGCGATGCGGGCAAGCGCGACGATGAATTCGATTTTTCCGGTGCCGGCGAACGGCAGATCGTAGCGCCCGGCATCGTACCCGACGACGGCAAGGCTGCGCCGCGTTCGGAGTCGCGAAAAATGATCAGCAAGCTGATGATCATGGCGCCCACACATGCCGATCAACGGGACGATCGCACCGGCGGTCATTCCGAAAATCGATCGAAAGATTGGGACGATATCCGGATCGACCCGGCCATGGCCGCCGCACAGGACGGCAAAAGCAATTCGGGTCGCAAGACCTCGGCAATCATCGCCGTCGCGATCGTGGCCGGCATTGCCGGCGCGGTGGGGACCGCGATGGCGACCGCGGGTTTCGCTTATTTCACCAGCAAGCCGGACCCGGCTATCGCTGCGAGCCACGCGCGTGCGCTCGATGAATCCATGACCCGGATCGAGCAGGATCTGGCGGCGCTGCGCAGCAATGTCGATCGCGTGGGCAAGGCTACGGCTTCGCAAGCCGGCAAGACGGCGGATCGCCTCGACCGCATCGAAAAAGCGCAGGCCGAACCGGCTGCCAAGCTCGCAAAACTGACAGAGACCGTCGAAAAGCTGCGCGTCGCCGCTGCGACGCCTGCGCCTGTGCCCGCGCCGGCCCCCGTTTCAGCACCGGCTGCCGCTCCGCCGGCTCCCGCACCGGTCGCGTCGGCTCCGGCCAAGGACACCACCGGCTCGATCGCCGCAAAAGAGTCCGCGCCTCAACCTAAACCGGAGGTGGCCCGACTGCCGACGGTAGACGGCTGGGTGCTGCTCGGTGCCGGCAATGGCAGCGCGACCATCGAGGGCCGCACGGGGATCTTCGACGTGTTCGCCGGCGACCCGGTGCCGGGTCTCGGCCGGATCGATGCGATCCGCCGTCAGGATGGCCGCTGGGTCGTCGTGACAAGCAAGGGCCTCATCGTCGCGCGATAAAGACGACAAAAAAACTGGCGCATTCCTTTTTCAGGAATGCGCCAGTCTTTTAGATCATCCCGGCGTTATGCCGGGATCGTCACTTACGACGCGGGCATCAACACGGTGTTGACGACGTGGATCACGCCGTTCGACTGGTTGACGTTCGGGATCGTCACGGTCGAGGAGCCGCCCTTGGCGTCGACCAGCATCACCTTGCCGCCCTTTGCCTTCACGGTCAGCGTCTCGCCTTCGACCGTGGTGAGCTTCTTGCCGTCGGTCAGGTCAGCCGCGAGCAACTTGCCCGGCACGACGTGATAGGTGAGGATTTTCGTCAGAGTTGCCTTGCTCTCCGGCTTCACCAGGGTCTCGACGGTGCCCTTAGGCAGCTTGCCGAACGCTGCGTTGGTCGGAGCGAACACGGTGAACGGGCCAGCGCCCGACAGGGTGTCAACGAGACCGGCGGCCTTCACGGCGGCGACCAGCGTCGTATGATCCTTCGAGTTGACGGCGTTTTCGACGATGTTCTTCGAGGGATACATCGGGGCGCCGCCGACCATCACGGTTTTTTCGCCGGACATTTCGCTCTTCATCATCTTCTCTTTCGCGCTGGCAGGCGCGACGAAGCTGGTGGTGATCATCAGCGCGCTGACGGCAGCGACGGAAAGCATCGCGATACGGTTGGACATGGATCGTCTCCCATTGATTGACAAAAGAAAGCCGACAGCGGCCATAAAAACCACTGCGGTGCAGCGCGTCGGTATCTGATATTTAACGCACTATCAGGAAGAACTACGCGCTCGACGACGTTTGGTTTCGGCTTCGGCCGTCAGCGCCGGTCAAATAGTTCCAAATTTTCGCGCGGCCGGTCGGGTCGCGCACCATTGCGCGACGATTATCCCACCGCGCCAGTCGCTCGTAATTTCGCGATATCGGCGTCCGCATAGCCGGCGTTGCGCAGGATTTCGTCGCTGTGCTCGCCGACACCGGGCGGCTTGCGCGGCTGCACTTTCTGAGCGCCGGTAACCCAGATCGGACTGTTGACCGTCAGCAACGTATCGTTCTCGAACGGCACCAGGACCTCATTGTCCTTCATCTGCTGGTCGTTCGGAATATCGTCCAGAATATTGACGATGCCAAAGACGAGCCCGCTGCCGTCCAGCGCCTGGCGCCAGTCCGATAGGTCGCGAGTCGCGAAAATCTCGTCGAAAATAGCGATCAGCGCGACGGAGTTCGCGTGGCGGTCGGGCGTCGTCAGAAAGCGCGGATCCGCAGTGAGGTCGTCGCGACCGAGACAGCGTGCAAGCGCCGGCCACTGCCTTTCTTCCGAAAGAAGCGACAGGATGATCCAGCGGTTGTCGCGGCAGCGATAATGGTTGGTCACGGCGTTCAGTGCGCGCTCGCGCGGGCGACGCTCCTCGAAGGTCGCGCCGCAGAGCTTGGCTTGCACCAGCACGCTCGAAGCCCAAACGCCGTTGGCCATCAGGTTCGATTTCACCTCGGAGCCCAGACCTGTTTTCTCGCGGCGATAGAGGCCGGTGACGATCGCGCTGTACAGCGCCATCGCGCAGGGATGGTCGCCCATGCCCGCAACCGAACGCGCCGGCGTGGTGTCGGCATCGGCACGAACGAGGTCCATCAAGCCGGAGCGCGCCCACCAGGCGTTGCTGTCGAAACCAGGCTTGTTGGCCTCTTCGCCGCGATCGCCGTAGCCGGTGAAGCACGCGTAGATCAGGCGATCGTTGAGCGGCGCGAGTTCTTTGTAGGTGATGCCCAGGCGCTGCCGCACCGGAGGCGGAAAGTTCGTGATGAATACGTCGGCTTCCGCCACGAGCTTGCGCAGCACCAGCTTGCCCTCGGGCTTGGCGAGGTCGAGCGCGAGGCTCTTTTTATTGCGGGACTCCATGATCCACGCGTAGTTATGCTCGCTCGAGGGATAGCCTGGCAGGTTCGGCAGGTTACGATAAGGATCGCCTGCGCCGGGTGGCTCGATCTTGATGACATCGGCACCGAAATCCGACAGCACGGTCGCGGCCGCCGGGGCCGCGATAAAGCTCGCGCAGTCTACAACCTTGAGGCCTTCGAAAATTCCCTTATCCATGGCGCAGGCTCCCAAATTTTTTCGTGTGCACGTCGTTTGTTGATCTTGTCGGCAGGGCCGAATTACAGACGGTCTGATGGCATTTGACCTGTCTTGGATGCAGATGCAACGGCAAGATAAATCATGGGTGCATGCGCGAACGGGTGCCGTCACCCGGCAGGGATCGCGCTTTCCTTGGCGCAGCTCAAAGAATGACAACTCGCACGATCACCCTTTGAGGCTCGTCGCTGTCCTAGCGACGTTGCGTACAAAAGCGCTTCAGATGTCGTCCATCCTCCGACTTGGCACCGCGCAACCGCTCGTCTAGGTTTTGCCCGCCGAGGGAGTCGCCGCCATGTTTGCTACTTATCGATCGACACAGCGTTGGCTGGCCCGCGGTGCGTCCGCCGTAGCGTTGTTGATAAGCTTGTGCTGCGCGATGCCGGTTCAGGCCGTCGAACTTAGCCGGGAAATCGAGGCGCTTTACTCGACGGTGTCGATCTATCCGCCGACGGCGACCAATATGACCGTCTGCTACGGCTTCGTCTGTCGCCGCCGGCATGTTCTGGATTTCACATCCGCCGATCGCAGCGCCCTGACGCGGATCATGGCGGCGGGTAAGGCGTCGGCGGTCGCGGAGCGCGCGGCCTTGCAGAAGGCCGTGGTGTGGTTCGATCGCCGCCTGGGGCCGACGCTTGGGACCGACAAGCGCATCGCACGTGCGGATTTCCGCTACTTCGACGACAAGCATAATTACGATTGCTGGGACACCACACGCAACACGACCAGCCTCCTGCTGGTGTTGCAGCAATGGGGGCTGTTGAAACACCACACCATCGGAGACCCGAAATACCGCGGCAATACGTTGGTCCTGCAAACGCCGCACAACACCGCGGTGGTCTTAGATAGCAAGACCAATGTGCAATGGGTTTTAGATATGTGGCCGCGCGCCTACGCGCAGCTCC
>JANMAN010000346.1:0-1709 GCA_031359885.1 Tardiphaga sp.
CGAGATCAGGAGTTCGTCGATATTGACGCCGAGCTTGCGGGCATAGACCGGGTCGAGCGCATGTTCGGCGTCGATGAAGGCGCAGATGCCGCCCTTCTTTTGGCCTTCGGCCACCGTGTGCAGGGCGAGCGTGGTCTTGCCAGACGATTCCGGCCCGTAAATCTCGACCACCCGGCCCCGCGGCAATCCGCCGACGCCAAGTGCGATATCGAGGCCGAGCGAGCCGGATGATATCGTCTCGATGTCCATCGACCGGTCGTTCTTGCCGAGCTTCATCACCGAGCCCTTGCCGAACTGACGTTCGATCTGGGACAGCGCGGCGGACAACGCCTTAGTCTTGTCCATGGAAGATCCTTCGACGATACGCAAAGCAGATGCTGGGGAGGCCATGAGGGCTATTCCTTATGAACGGGATTCGAGACGGCGACAACGAATGGCGGCAATTCGGACCTGATGTCACAATCGTACTCTATATGTTCTATGTTCGCAATATGTTCTTTGATCCGGACGTCGATTTTTTACAACCTTAGCGAAACAATCATGACGGCCTGCTATTAGGAAGATTTCGTCACACGCGATCGGGGACAGCATGCGAGGCGTTGTTATGTTTGCGATCATGTTCGCCATCATGGCGGTCATCGATGCCGCTTTTTTCAAGGGCCGTTATCTGAACGACGCCCAGACCGCGATCGGTGGCCTCACCGGCATTTCGACGCAGATCGGAAAACGCTGATCGATCTCCCGAGCCGCTCGCGCGCGCGCGCAAGCCATGCCAGACTGACCTGAGGCCACTTGGATTGCTTGATGAGAACCGCCGCGACATTGCCGTTCGAACGCGCCATCGGCGAATACGCCACGTGGCTCGCCGTGCCGGAAGCCGATCGCTCGGCCGCCCCGGCCTGGTGGTGGTCGTCAGCGTTGGCGCTGCGTGAATCGACCGAGCCGATGCCGCCCGACTGGTCGCTCCCGCTCGGGCTACCCTCGGAAACAACGCTGGGAGCCGCCGCGCGGATGATGTTGGCAGCGCTCGCCGACCAGACCTCGCAGCCCTGGCCGGACGAATTTCCGCGTCGCTACAGATCCGTCGATCCAGTCGAGACCATTAGCTAGATTAGTTCGGCGAACCGTCGGTTTTGGTCGCGCGTTTGGCCTGAGTCGCTTTGGGCGCCGTGGATTTCGAGGGGGCCGACTTCGCTGCGCGCGATGCGTCCGTGACGCGGACGTCGCCCCAAGGATCGTTCACGGTTTTGTCCGGAATTTTGCGCAGCGACTCGCGATAGGCTTTATCGGCAACGGCGTCGCGCTCTTTTTCTTCAGGGCTTTGCGACTTCAGTTCCGGGATCAGATTGATGTTCGGGGTCTGCGCCATCGCGGCCGAGCCGACAAACCCCGATCCCAGACATGCGGCCAATAGCGCGACACATGTCATTGATTTTATTAATTGAAATCGCATCGACAGATCCGTTCTCTCGGAGGCGCAACACGCTCGCCTCGCATTCACTGTACCTGAGCGACGATGGCGTTTTCAAGCCGGAGGGACCACGGGACGGTCAACGAAAGCTGAATCGAAGTGGCCCTTTGCAGCTGAGCCGTTTGAACCTTCGGTAAGCGGCTACGGGCATGATCGGTCATTGAAACTCATTCGGACCGACCGCAATGATCGAGAAACGAGCCTCCCCTCGCCACCGGGTTCTTAAACGCGGCACGCT
>JANMAN010000352.1:0-11571 GCA_031359885.1 Tardiphaga sp.
CAGCAAGCCGTCGATCAGCCAGCGGTCGCCGCCGGCAAATCCGAACGCAAGACCGCCGAGCAAAAACGGGTAGGCCAGCGCACTCACGATGTTGGCCCCGATGATCAAATTGAGCGTGGCCGCTCCGCGCCACCCGGCATCGCGCCACAGCAGGCGCGGATGGCGCATGTGGACGCTCCACGTTTGCATCCAACCTTTCATCCAGCGCGAGCGCTGCTTCACCCATGCCGCAAATCGGATCGGGGCTTCTTCCTGCGTGGCGGATGCGAACGTCACAGCCCGGTAGCCGAAGCGCGCGAGGCGCAGGCCCAAATCGGCATCCTCCGTCACGTTCCAGGCGTCCCAGCCGCCGATCGCCCGCAACACATCGGCGCGAAAGTGGTTCGACGTGCCGCCGAGCGGCAGCGGCATCTTCAAGGCCGCAAGGCCCGGAAGCATGACGTCGAAATGGCCGGCATATTCCGTCGCGAACATGCGGCTAAACAGGCTGTCCGCACTATTGTGGATGCAAAGGCTTGCCTGCACGCAAGCGACGTCGTCGGGCTCGCGGGCAAACGCGTCGAGCGCCGCGCGCAATTGGCCGGGGTGCGGTCGATCCTCCGCATCGAACACCGCGATGAAACTGCCGCGCGCGAACGGGAGCGCAGAGTTCAGCGCTTTCGGTTTGGTACGCGGGGCGACGTCGGGTGCGACGACGACGCGGACATGCGGCATCGGGCCGAACCGAGCGATGGCCACGCGCGTCTCCACATCGTCGGTCTCGACGGCGAGGATGATCTCGAGTTTTTCGCGCGGATAATCCAGCGCGTTCAGCGCGCGCAGCAGCGGTGGGACCGAGCGCGCCTCATGATAAAGCGCGACGACGATCGTATAGATCGGAAGCTCCGCATCTCGGATCGGCGGCGAAGTTGGCGTGGATCGCACGGGCATGAGCGCCGCGACGAGGCGCAGACCGATCGCGGCAACGAACCACAGTGCCAGAATTTGCGTCCAGACTCCGATGGCAAAGTGCGTCGGCAGTGTGAGCAAGCTCGCCAACACGAGACTTGTCGCTATGCGGGTGATCTGCGTCCGCCTGGGTCGAACCATCGGTCGAGGTGCGGCCGACAGAGCGGGATGCCGATCGTGCAGTCCGAGTGCCGCTTGATGCGCGAGCATGTCGCCGGCGCGACTCAGCAAGAACGCATCGAAATCGGCTGCGGAGGCGAGCCGCACCCGCGCAACGAGACCCGGATCATGGTCGACGACGGTCGCCAGCCGCCGCATCGCGAGGCCGCGCGGCGCAACGACGAATACCAGATCGTCGCCGTCGCGGAGCGGGAACAGGCCGTATTGCACGGCGCGTTCGAGATCGCTGTCGGGCAACCCGATGTCGGCGCGTGTCACGCCGATGAAGGTCTCGATCGCGACTCCCGTCCGCCGTGCAAAGCGCCGCAGGTAATCGGCCTCGTCGATCATGCCCCACGCGATCAGAACGCGGTCCGCGCCGATGCCGAGGTCGCGTGCCCGCGCCGCGGCGTCGCGCAGCAGTCGCTTCGGCAGCGAGCCAACAAGACAGTCGAGTTCCGGGGCTTCGGATGGCGGTCGATTGTCGTTGACGGGCTGCAGCAGCGCAAAAAGCGCGTCGATGGTGGGCGAGGTGGTCGCAACCCGGCGGGTTGCCCGCCGCCGCAATCCACGCCCAGTGTCCACCAAGGCCACGCAACGCCTCACGCGCAATAACTCGGCCAATGCCCTCGCCTCTGCCGGCGGATCGTCTATAAATCCGGTCCCGCAGGATCGTTTGATGCAACCACAGACCAGAATGACCGGCAACGAGAGATTGCATCGTTTGTCACGCGCAATCGCGATCGTGATGACGCTCGTCGCTGCGCCGGCGCTCGCGCAGACGCCGCCTGCCGTGCCGCTCGTGCCCGCCGCCCCGACGCCGCCCGTAGCGGTTGCGCCAGGACCAGGACCGCAAGCCGTGCCGGGTTTCTGGGACCCGCGGCGGCGGCCGGACCGGCCGGACATGTCGCGCCTCAGCGTGATCCGTTTCATGACCGAGACCGATTACCCGCCGTTCAACTTCACCGGACCGGACGGCAATCCCGCCGGCCTCAATGTCGATCTGGCACGCTTGCTCTGCGAGGAAATCAAGGTCACCTGCACCATCCAGATGCGCCGCTTCGACACGCTGCTCGACGCCATCTCCAGCAATCGCGGCGATGCCATCATCGCTTCTATCGCGGTGACGCCGCAGATCCGCGCGCGCGTCGATTTCAGCGATCCGTATTACCGCTCGCCGGCGCGCTTCGTGTCGCGTCGCGACAGCGTGATGCAGGAGATGCGACCGGAATATCTCGAAGGCCGCAAGGTCGGCGTGGTCGCCGGCTCGTCCTTCGAGGCGTATCTGAAGGCGATGTTCACCGACGCGGTGCTGCAAACCTATCCGACCGACGACGCATTGCGTCAGGCGCTCAAGCAGAAGGACGTCGATTTCATCTTCGGCGATGCGATCTCGCTGGCGTTCTGGATCAACGGCACAGCTTCCGGCGATTGCTGCTCGTTCTCCGGCGGGCCGTTCGTCGAGAGCCGCTATTTCGGCGAGGGCATCGGCATCGCCGTGCGCAAGGGCAACGATACGTTGCGACAAGCGCTGAACTGGGCGCTGTTTCGCGTCTGGGAAAAAGGCAAGTTCACCGATCTTTGGCTGCGGTATTTCTCCGTCAGCCCGTTTTGATTTTCTGTAGTCTCGAGGCTTAGATGTCCACCGAAACCGCCACGCTTCCCACCGCAACCGATCTGCGCACGCTCGCCGAAACCGCCAACGCCTGGCCGTTCGAGCAGGCCCGCGCGATCGTCAACCGGCTGAAAAAGACGCCGAAGGACGAGGTGCTGTTCGTGACCGGCTACGGCCCGTCGGGGCTGCCGCATATCGGCACCTTCGGCGAGGTCGCGCGGACCACGATGGTGCGCCATGCGTTCCGCGTGCTCACCGACGACAAGATCAAGACGCGGCTGATCGCGTTTTCCGACGACATGGACGGCCTGCGCAAAGTGCCGGACAACGTTCCGAACAAGGAGATGCTGGCATCGCATCTCGGCAAGCCGTTGAGCCGAATCCCCGATCCGTTCTCGAACGAATATCCTTCGTTCGGCGCGCACAACAACGCGCGGCTGCGGGCGTTTCTCGACAGGTTCGGCTTCGATTACGAATTCGCCAGCGCGACCGACTACTACACATCGGGCCGTTTCGACGCGACGCTGTTGCGCGTGCTGGAGCGCTTCGATCAAGTGATGGCGATCATGCTGCCGTCGCTGCGCGAGGAGCGTGCGGCAAGCTATTCGCCGTTCCTGCCGATTTGTCCGCGCACCGGCGTGGTGTTGCAGGTACCGATCACGTCGCACGATCCGAAGGCCGGCACGATCTCCTATCTCGATCCCCAAACCCAGGAGCCGATGACGACGCCTGTCACCGGCGGCCGCTGCAAACTGCAATGGAAGCCGGATTGGGCGATGCGTTGGACGGCGCTCGGCATCGACTACGAGATGGCCGGCAAGGACCTGATCGACTCGGTGAAACTCTCCGGGAAGATTTGTTCGGCGCTCGGCGGCACGCCGCCGGAAGGCTTCAATTACGAATTGTTTTTGGACGACAAGGGTCAGAAGATTTCCAAGTCCAAGGGCAACGGCCTCACCATCGACGAGTGGCTGCGCTATGCGTCGCCGGAATCGCTGTCGCTATTCATGTACCGCGAGCCGAAGGCGGCGAAGCGTCTGTATTTCGACGTGATCCCGCGCAACGTCGACGACTATCAGCAATTCCTCGACGGCTTCGCGCGGCAAGACGGCAAGCAGCAACTCGGCAATCCCGTGTGGCACGTCCATGCCGGCGCGCCGCCTGCTGCCGATATGCCGGTGACGTTTCAATTGTTGCTGACGTTGGTGTCGTCGTCGAACGCAGAAAATGCCGAAACGCTGTGGGGCTTCATCGGGAGATATCGTCCGGGCGTGACGCCGCAAACGCATCCGAAGCTCGACGACATGGTCGGCTACGCGATCAACTATTATCGCGATTTCGTGGCACCGACCAAAACGTTCCGCCAGCCGACCGACGTCGAACGCGTGGCCTTACAGGATTTGCGTGAGGCGTTGTCGCAACTGCCGGCGGACGCGTCGGCCGAAGATATTCAAAACGCGGTTTACGACATCGGCCGCCGCGAGCCGTTTCTGGATCACAAGAAACTCGCCAAGGACGGACGCCCAGGCGTGTCGCTCGACTGGTTCAACATGCTCTATCAGGTGTTGCTCGGTCAGGAAAAAGGCCCGCGCTTCGGTTCGTTCGTCGCGGTCTACGGCGTGTCGAACGCAATCGCGATGATCGACGGGGCGCTGGCACGGAGCGGGTGATGTGACCGCTACGTCCCTTTGATCGCCTCCATCTCCGCGATCTTCTTGACGAGTTCGGCGCGCTGATCGCCGATCAGGCTTTCGATCGAGGTCGGCTGTGCCGCGCCATTGATGGCGTCGTCATAGGCCGCGACGTTGCGCTTCTCGCCGTCGATCAGACCCGGCACGACGCTGTCGTCCAGCCCGCCGAAGAGAGAGCGCACGTCCATAATGGTTTTATGGACGGTGCTCATGAACGAGCCGTCCTGGTCCGGCGTTACGCCCGCTTTCGTCAACTCCTGCCCGAGTTGGTCGGCATGGCGCTGATGCAGTGCGACCATGTCGCGAAACAACGGCGTCATGCCCTTGCCTTCGGCATCCTCGAGTGCCTCTTGATACCCGTTCCGGGCGTCGATCGCAGCCGTGTGCAGCGTCTTCAGATGATCGCGCGTGGTGTCGTCCATGATGGCCTCCCTCGTTGTCCGATTTGAGCGCTACTCGGATTTGGGAGATCAACGAGGCCTCGGCGGAGTGGTTCCCTCGGTCTCCGTCGGCGTGAGGCCGTAGGGTTCGAGCAGCGTCCAGATATGCGGAGGCACCATCGACTTGATGCGCCGCGGATGCTGGCGGCGCAGATGCAAAACCGTTTCGACAGCTTTCATTTCGACACGTGCGCGCGCGAATTCCAACCCGCGCGGGCCGACGCGCGGCATCAGCCATCCGACGATCGGACGCAGCCAGTTCGGCATCGAACGCAACGGCAAACCGCCGGCTGCAAGAGCGACGTTCTTCAAGAAGCCCTTGACCGGGCCCGCGCGTTTGCCGGCGCTGCCCGGCGTGCTGGTGACGACTTCATCGCCCAGCAGCGATAGCAATTCCTCGCCGCGCGCGTTGCGCACCAGCAGCCATTGCGCGCCTTCGCCGCCCATATAGCCGACCGTGATGTCCGCAAGAACGTTGGTGTAATCGACGCAGGTGCGACACGTCAGCGGGAAAAAATCCGGCGGCAGTTTCGAGATCGGCAATTTCAGGAACGGGATTTCTTTGACCCGGCCGTCGGTGAAACGCAGTTCGACATGATAGTCTGCGCGAAATTCCAGATAGGTGATGGTCTCGGGCGCCTCGGACAGCAGATCGAGAAACGTATGAAAATTCGCAGTGGTGGTGTTGTCCGAGCAGGGCGTGCCGACGACGTAGATTTTTTCGAAGCCGAGCGTGCGTTCCAGCGCGCGCAGCGCATAGACCTGGCAAGGAATGCCGATCACTGCGATGCGTTTGAAGCCGCGTGCGCGCGCGGGCTCGAGCAGCGCCAGCAGCGGCGCGTAACCCATCCGCATGCCGCGACAATCGGCCATGCCTTCCGCCGACGTTACCAGTACCGGAACGGGCTTCCACGGATCGTCGCTGTCCGGTGCCATCGTCAGCACCGCATCGACCGTGCCGGTCTCGAGCAGGCGCTCGCCGATCCGCGTGGTGATGCCGGTCCATTGCGCGCCGTCGCGCGGCGGCTTCAGCGATGCCCGCAGCATGCGCTTGAACGGCCCGAAGTGAATCTCGTCGGGCCGCGACGCATCGCGGGCGCGACCGTGGACGCGCGCTTCGAGCGCCGGATAATCCGGCTTGATGAATTGGCACGCCGTGCCGCAGCGCTTCGGTTCGCTGCTGCGCGAGATGCCGCAATCCGTGCAGAGATCGCGTGGCGCGGCCGCGCCGAAATCGGGTGCGAGGACGGCCGATGACGAGACGCGCGCTACCATCCGCGCGTGCCTGCTGCGCCCTTGAACGGGCCGACGATGTCGCTTGTGATCCAGCCGCCGTAGAAATCGCCGGACTGCGCCTGCACGCGTTCGTCGCCGACGAAACACGCGTCGACCTTCGACGCATAAAAAGCGAGATGATCGGCAATGGCCGTGAAAGCCGGCGTCGGTCGCGGATAGCTCCACGCACAACTGTCCGCGCGTTTGCCGTTGACGTCGAGCGACCAATAGGCCGCGTGGCCCTTGAACTCGCACCATGATGCGCCGGGCGCTTTGAGAAGAAAATGCTGCGCGATATCGGCCGGCGAAATGTAATAGACCGGCGGGTGGCTGGTCTCCAGCACGCGATAGCCCGCAACCGTATCCGCGACGGTCTCGCCGTTGAAAATAATACGCAGGCGTTTCGTCACGGCCTCGAGCCGCGGCGGACGCGGATAATCCCACACCGATTCCTGCCCCGGCAGCGGCGCGATGCGATCAGGTCTGAACATATTTTTCCTCACCACCCGACGTCATTCCGGGGCTCTCAGAACGCGCATTTTCTGCGCGGCCTGAGAGAGCCCGGAATCCATAACCCCCACAGGGAGTATGGATTCCGGGCCTTCGCCACGGCCGGCAAGAAGCCGGCTGATTGGCGAATCCCGGAATGACAAGAAAACCACATCAATAAAAATCCACGCTCGCAATCGCGACATCGGCGACAAACTCGCGACCGATGGCGACGATGCCGAGCCGCCGCAACCGCGTGACGTCGAGTGGCTCGTCGATGCGGTGCGGCACGAAGGATGCGAACGGACACTCGATCCGCTGCCAATCAGATGTCGCGATGAATTCCGCGCGCCAGGATTGCTGCGGCCGCGTCGTCTGCGTGCTGCGCAGATGCGCGCCGTAATGCTCGCCGTTGCCGTACACATCGATCGCGATGCCGGTGAATGAACCGGCATCGATCGCGTCGCCGTAAGGCGCAAAATCGAGCGCGATCTGGATGAAGCCGCCGTTGTTGTCCGTGGACACATCGCCGCGCATCCGCACCGCCTCGCGGCCGGCCATCGTTTCGTGCGTCAGCCTGCCTTGCGAGACGCCTCCCATCACGGCGTCGGTGATAAGTCGCCAGCGCAGCGCGCCGTCGCCGGGCCAGATCACCGCACCACCATCGGAAAGGTGACGGCGATGCCCCATGCGAACACGGCGGCATTGGCGATTGCGCCGGGCAGCGGATGACCAGTGGCGCGCAGGCTCAGACGGCTGATGATGCCGAAGGCGATGAACAGCAACAGGATCGCCGGGACGATGATGGCGAGGAAGAACAGCTTGGCCGGATTGAGCAGGATCGCGAGCGCGAGCGACAGCAGGAAGCACAGTTTCGTCAGCGCGTAGCCGCCATTGCGGTTGGCGGTCGCGGTCAGCGTCTTGTCCGCGAGGAAATAGGGGATCGTCCCGCAGGCGATGGCGAGGATCAGCGGCCATCGTTCCGGAATCGGCAGAAACGAAAACAAATAGGTGTCGATCGGCACGCCGAAGGCGATGATGTTGAACAGAGCGACAGCCAAGCCCGCAGCGGCAATGTTGCGCCACAAATGATACGCCATGGCGAGCCGCTTCGGCGAGGCGTGCAATGCCGCGTGCATGGCCAGCGCGGCGCGTTGGCGACGGCGCAGCCACATCAGCATCAGCGCCGTCAGCGCGCCGTAGACGAGGAAATGCAGCGCGAGATAATCGCCGAGCAGGATTGAGAGAAAATCCGTCGGCAGCTTCCATAACAGCAGCGGCGTCAGCACTGCAGGCACGAGGGCGGCAAGCAGCAGCGGTCCCCACGCCATGCCGGCGCGGCGCGAGCGCACCCGAATGGCCGGCAGCAAATGCGACAGCGGCCAAGCCAGCACGATGATGCCCGCGAACAAAAGCCCGAGCCATTTGCCGCGCGCATCGACGAAGCCGCCGCCGATGCGGTCGAATGCACCGTTCAGCCAGTCCAGCGTTTCGTGCAGGCTGTCGCGGCTGTAGAGCACGCCGATATGCTCGACGCCGCGCGCCTCGACCAGGCGTCGTGCGGTGCCGTTCTCGAAGCGGCCATAGGTCTGGCCTGGTCCCGCGGCC
Organism: Tardiphaga sp.; assembly: GCA_031359885.1. Classification (GTDB taxonomy): domain Bacteria; phylum Pseudomonadota; class Alphaproteobacteria; order Rhizobiales; family Xanthobacteraceae; genus Tardiphaga. Next base: position 8,226 of record JANMAN010000352.1, read on the forward strand.
GCGCCTTTTGTCGCCAGTCCGACGATCCGCAAACCTTCGTCTTGCAGCATCTTCGGCTCGAGCGCGCCGATGATGACGAGAAGATTGCGCGGGCTGGTCGCGGTGACGGTTTTGGAAAACACCGACACCGCGACGGTCGCGGTCACGTCCGGATTGGCCTGCGCGAATTTCACGACGACATCCGACGCCATCGAGTGTCCCAGCACGGCGAGCCGGCCGTCGCTTTGCGGCAGCGACTGCGCGACGTTGGCGACGGCGCTCAATTCGGCGAGCAGCGCGTCGGTGATCCCGGTTTCCTTGGTGATGTCGCCGCGCATCGGTTCGGGATTGCGGCCGTGGCCGAGAAAATCGAACGTCACCGCGACATAGCCGTTGCGCGCCAGCGTCATCGCGAAGGGCTGCATCAATTGCTGCGATCCGGCGAAGCCGTGCGCGATCACGACGGTCGGCATGCTCGGTCCGGTTTGCGGCCGGAAGATCGTGATCGGGGTGGTGCCGACCTTGCTCGTGGTGATGCTGAGGCCGTCATCGGCGCGCTGCAATTGCAGCAGCGCCAGCGCGATGGCGCAGAGCGCGAGAATGGCGATCACGGGCGACGAGAGTGTCAGACGTTCAGATGTCACGCGGCATTACTTTTCTTGTTCGATCCGTCGTCATTCCTCACCCGCCACATGCCTGCGGCGGATGCGGCGCACCGTCCACCATATCCCGAAGGCTGCGACGGGCACGAACGCTGCCGTCACGATGCTCGGCTCGACATGCATGCGCCCGGTATCGTGCCCGGCCTTGACCAGATAGCCGAACAGCCCGACCACGTAATAGGTGATCGCCGCCACCGAGAGGCCTTCGACCGTGGTTTGCAGCCGCAATTGCAGCCGCGTCCGCGCATTCATCGACTTCAGCAATTCCTGATTCTGCTGCTCCAGTTCGACATCGACGCGGGTGCGCAGCAAATTGGCGGCGCGCGCGAGTTTTTGCGACAGGCTCGCCTGACGGTTCTCGATGGTCGCACAGGTCCGCAACGCCGGCTTCATGCGCCGCGCCAGAAACGACGACCATGTCGGCAGGCCGCTGACTTTCCTTTCGCCGAGTGTCTGCAAGCGTTGCGCGACGATTTCTTCGTAGGCGCGGCTGGCCCCGAACCGAAACACGCTCGCGGCCGCTCCGGCTTCGACGTCGGCGGCCAGCGCGGTCAATTCGTCCAACAGGCGATGATTGCTGGCCAGATCGCCCAATCGGCGCATTTCCTCGGTGACCTCGACCAGACGCTTTTCGCTGGCCGACACCGAGGGGGCCAGCCGTTGCGCCTCGGGCAGGCCCAGAAGTGCGAGCGTGCGGTAGGTTTCCAGTTCGATGACGCGCTGGACCGTGGCGCCGGCGCGGTCCGGCGACATGCCGCGGTCCGCCACCAGGATTCGCACGAAGCCGGTCGGGCCGGGCTGAAAATCGGTCGCGTAGATCGCGGCACCGTCGGTATTCTCCGCGACGGCGAGGCTGGCGCGGTCGAACAACGCTTCCGGCGCGGTGCGCGGCAGGTCTTCCTTCAGCAAGTGAAGATCGATGGCGACCAGCAGCGGACCCGGCTGCGGCACGAGCCGCATCGGGGCCGCGATCGACGAGGCATCGGGGTGAAACGGCAAGGCCGGCGTATGGCTCGGCATCTCCCAGGTATAGGTCGTGAACTCCGAATGCTGCTCCCAGCGCAGGATGGTCGTGCCGAACGGCGCGCGGTGGTGTTTTTCGGCCGCGTTCGGCGGCGTCAGCCCGCGCGCCAGACACACGGCGATCAAGGCCGCGCGATCCGCGGCCGCCGCTGCCGAACCCGACGTGTCGAAGGCGAAATGCAGGATACGGGAGGGAACCGCGATCGGCGTAAACGGCCGGGCATGCACTTCGCCGAGAATCGCCGCCCGCAGCGGATGCGGCGTCAGCTTGCCGGCCTCGCCGTCTCCGATCAGAACCTCAGCCGTCATCGTCATTCCCCGCAGTGCCCCATGATTAGCATCGCGCCCGGCCGGTTTGAAAGCGGGAAAGCCGGAACGCCGGATCATGGCAGGGTTTTCATTCCCGTGAACGCCAGCCATAATCGGGCTCAAGGAGTCGCGGTCGGAACGACAGCGGAGATCGGGAATGGAGCGTGCGTGGTGGGAGTGTCTATGCGTATCGGCACGCGCAAGAGCACGATGGCGCTTGCGCAAACCGAGGATATCGCCCGGCAATTGTCCGCCGCGGCCTCGGAGCTAGCCGTCGAGATCGTCAAGTTCGAAACCGTCGGGGATTCCGACCAGACCAGCAAGCTGCTGCGTCATGGCGGCAAGGGTGGGGCCTTCGTCGCCGAAATTCGCGCCGCCGTGACGACCGGCCGGCTCCACGCCGCCATGCATTCGCTGAAGGACATACCCGGCAACGAAGACACGCCGGGGCTCATCATCGGCGCCACGCTGACGCGCGACCCGCCGACCGACGCGCTCGTGCTGCGTCCGGGCGTCACGCTGGACGCAATGAAAGCGTCGCGCGGCAAAGGCTTCAAGATCGGCACCAACGCCGTGCGGCGCGCGGCTTATGCGCGACGACTGTTTCCCGAGATCGAGATCATCCATTTTCGCGGCGCGGCCGACACGCGCATTCGCAAGCTCGACCATCAGGAGATGCAACGCCTGCCCGGCGGCGGCGAGGTCGGCCCCGCCGATGCATTGATCATGGCGCGGTCGGGGCTGGAGCGCGTCGGCTTTGCCGATCGCATCGTGCATGATTTCACCGTGCGCGAGATGCTGCCGGCGGCGGGGCAGGGCATTGTCGCGGTGGAGTGTTCGACCACCGACTGGCAGACGCGCAAATATCTCGCGCTGATCGACGATCCTGCGGCGCATCTGTGCGCTGATGCCGAGCGCGAGGTGCTGTGGGTCTTGAACGGGCATTGCAATTCGCCGATCGCGGCCTTCGCCGAAATTGCCGGCACGCAAATGACATTGACCGCGTCGGCGCTCGACGAGGCCGGCGGCAGCTTCATCGAAGTGTCGCGCGACGGCCCGGCGGATCGGCCGCGCGAACTCGGTCGTGCCGTGGGCCTCGATCTGCTCGACAAAGGCGCCGGCGCGATCATCGAGCGGACCCGGCCGGCATGAGTCGAGAACGAGTGGTGACATTTTCTGCCGGGGGCAATGTTGTCAGACGGAGCCCCCCACCCCCGACCCCTCCCCACCATGAAGAATGGGGGGAGGGGAAAAGGAAGCACCGCGTTCTTCTCCCCTCCCCCCGCTCTTGCGGTGGGCCGCGCCGCGAGCTGGCGCTTCAGGGGTCGGGGGTGGGGGGCTCCGTCTGACAACATTGCCCCCGGCAGAAAATG
>JANMAN010000058.1:0-3693 GCA_031359885.1 Tardiphaga sp.
TATATTCGAGGGCCGCCGCGGCGCAGATTAGGCCGCGCTCAATGCCTGTCAAATATGTGCAAACGCATGTGAATCAGGGAGTTTCACCTTTGACGCGCCGCAGCGCAGGGGTTATGTGATGCGCTTATGACAACAACCGACAATTCCGAAGCCTGGCCGGACCATAAACCGACCGCGCTGCTCGTACTCGCCGACGGGACCGTGCTGGAGGGCTTCGGCCTCGGCGCGGAGGGAACCGCGGTCGGCGAAGTCTGCTTCAACACGGCGATGACCGGCTACGAGGAAATCCTTACCGACCCGTCCTATGCCGGGCAGCTCATCACCTTCACCTTTCCGCATATCGGGAACGTCGGCGCGAACGACGAGGACATCGAGGCGCTGAACATGGCGTCGACGCCGGGCGCGCGCGGCGTCATCCTGCGCGCGGCGATCACCGACCCCTCGAATTATCGCGCGACGCGCCATCTCGACCAGTGGCTTCGGGCGCGCGGCATCGTCGGTCTCAGCGGGATCGACACGCGCGCGTTGACCGCGCTAATCCGCACCAAGGGCATGCCCAATGCCGTGATCGCGCATGCGGCGAACGGCGTGTTCGACATCGACGCGCTGAAGGCCGAGGCCGCGCGATGGCCGGGCCTCGAAGGCATGGACCTCGTGCCGATGGTGACCTCCGGCCAGCGGTTTACCTGGGACGAAAAGCCCTGGGCGTGGGAGGGCGGCTATGGCCGGCTCGAGACGCCCGAGTTCAACGTCGTCGCGATCGACTACGGCATCAAGCGCAACATCCTGCGGCTGCTTGCGGGCGAAGGCTGCAAGGTCACCGTCGTGCCGGCGACGACCTCGGCCGAAGACATTTTGGCCATGAAGCCGGACGGCGTATTCCTGTCGAACGGTCCGGGCGATCCGGCCGAGACCGGCAAATACGCCGTGCCCGTGATCCAGGACGTCATCGCATCCGGTACGCCGACTTTCGGGATTTGCCTCGGGCATCAGATGCTCGGCCTCGCGGTCGGCGCCAAGACCAAGAAGATGCATCAGGGCCATCACGGCGCCAATCATCCGGTCAAGGACGAGACCACCGGCAAGGTCGAGATCACCTCGATGAATCACGGCTTCGCGGTGGACGAGGCGACGCTTCCCGCCGGCGCGACGCAGACCCACATTTCGTTGTTCGACGGCTCCAATTGCGGCATCCAGCTCGACGGCAAGCCGGTGTTTTCGGTGCAGTATCACCCGGAGGCCTCGCCCGGCCCGCGTGACTCGCATTATCTGTTCAAGCGTTTTGCTGAGTTGATGCGCGTGAATAAGGGCTAAGTGATTTGTAGGGTGGGCAAAGGCGCGCCGACGACGCCTTCGTCGTCCGGCGCGTCGTGCCCACCATCAGCGGCCATGGTGGGTTACGTCGTCGTATCGCGCTTGCGCGCGAGACGACGCCTAACCCACCCTACGACGATGTGATCACCGGACCTTTCCATGACGCAGACCCGAACCATTACCTACGGCGTGACGCCGACCGCGACGATGGCCGCGATGGCCGGCCTCGATTTCGTGCGCGCGATCTTCAAGGGCGACTTGCCTGAGCCGCCGATCTTGGAGAACATCGCGCCGTTCGACTGCACGGCGGAGTTAGGCTCCGTGGTCATCCATTCGATCCCCGGTGCGCGCCATTACAATCCGATCGGCTCGGTGCATGGCGGTTACGCCGCGACGCTTCTCGATTCGGCAATGGGGCTTGCGGTCCATACCACGCTGCCGGCGGGCATGGGCTATACGACGCTGGAATTCAAAGTGTCGTTCGTGCGCGGCATGAGCACGGACTCGGGCACCGTGCGCACCGAAGGCAAGGTGCAGAACGTCGGCCGTCGCGTGGCGATGGCGGAAGCCAGCATCACCGATGCCAGGGGCCGGCTGTTGTGCCACGCCACGACGACGTGTCTGGTGTTCGAGATTCCAAAGGGGACGTAGCGCGTCGCGAACAAACGTCATCCCCGCCAAGCGCGTTCTCCGGCAGCGCATTGCGCTGTCCGGTACGCGCGCGAGCGGGGATCCAGTACGCCCATCACTGATGCTCTGGAATACTGGATCACCCGGTCACGATGCGCAATTGCGCATCCGTGCCGGGTGATGACGGCCGTGCGGCTGCGCGGTCCTTAAACCACGATACTCAATCGCTTCGCCGCGCGCGTGATGCCCGTATAGAGCCACCTTGCGCGGCTGTCCTGAAACGCGAAACTCTCGTCAAACAGCACCACGTCGTCCCACTGCGAGCCCTGCGATTTGTGGACCGTCAGCACGTAGCCGTAATCGAATTCGTCGTAGGGCTTGCGCTGCTCCCACGGCAATTGATCGACGCCGCCCGAGAAACAATCCGAGCGCACCGAGACCTTGGTGATCTTGCCGCCGAAGTCCTCGTCGGGCGACAGCCGCATCGTGATGATCTTCGACTTCGACGCCGCGCGCGCCTTGACGCGCCACAGCCCGCCATTGAACAGCGCTTTCTTGCGGTTGTTGCGCAGGCAGACGAGTTTGTCGCCGGAGACGGGGAGGGGGTCTTCGATGTTGAGCCTCTGCCGCAGGCGCATGTTGTAGGCGCGGCGCGTGTTGTTGCGGCCGACGAGCACCTGATCGGCGGCCATGACGCGCGCGGGATCGAGTTCGGTGCGCGAGACGACTTCGCTCTCGCCGTAGCGGCCGATGTCGAGCTCGCGGCCCTCGCGCACGTCCATCGACATTCGCACGATCGGATCGTGCTCGGCCTGCCGATGCACTTCGGTGAGCATGATGTCGGGTTCGGAATTGGTGAAGAAGCCGCCGCCCGAGATCGGCGGCAATTGCGCGGGATCGCCGAGCACCAGCAGCGGACAATCGAACGACAACAGATCGCGGCCGAGGTCTTCGTCGACCATCGAGCATTCGTCGATCACGATGAGCTTGGCTTTCGAGGCCGGTGCGTCGTCCCACAATTCGAAGTTCGGTTGCTCCTCGCCGCTCTCGCGGGCGCGGTAGATCAGCGAATGGATCGTGGATGCGCCGTCGCAGCCCTTGTTGCGCATCACCAGCGCCGCCTTGCCGGTGAAGGCTGCAAATTTGACCTCGCCGTCGACGCCGTCGGCGATGTGCCGCGCCAGCGTCGTTTTGCCGGTCCCCGCATAGCCGAACAGCCGAAAGATCGGCGGCGTGCCGCGCTTGCCGGGCTTGGCCTTGAGCCAGTCGTGCACGGCTTTCAGGGCTGCATCCTGATGCGGGGTAAAGGTGGGCATGGGGTATCGGACATCCGGGGGAAGCGGCGCGACTCAGCCGTCCGCGGAAGCTAACCATTCGCGACGGGCGCGCAAGTTGCGCGTGCATTGCCCGTGTGGGAGAAGTTTATGGGTCCATCACGCCGTCATTCCGGGGCGCGGTCGGCTCTTGCCGAACGCGAACCCGGAATCTGGTCGAGTTGAACATGAGGAGATTCCGGGTTCGCTTGCGCTATCGCGCTTCGCGCCCCGGAATGACGGTATGATCGGGAGACCGGATGAAGCGTGTCGGGGTGTGGTTGGTCTGGATCGTCGGCGCGCTGTCGATCGGCTATCTCGCGCTATACGCCTACGCGATGCTGACCAATCGCGGGCTGGAGCCGGGCGATCCGATCAAGATTTTCCGCAAGGACGGCGCGCCGCGTTCTTCGTGAGCTTTTTCCCTCTCCCCTTG
>JANMAN010000060.1:0-2286 GCA_031359885.1 Tardiphaga sp.
GTCAAGGACACCGCGATCGGCACGCAGTTTCACCCCGAGAAGAGCCAGCGTTTTGGATTGGCCCTGATCTCGAATTTCCTGAAGTGGAAGCCGTGATTCTCTTTCCCGCCGTCGACCTGAAAAACGGCCAGTGCGTGCGCCTCGAACAGGGCGACATGGCGCGCGCGACCGTGTTCAACCTCGATCCTGCCGCGCAAGCGCGCGCCTTCGAGAGCCAAGGCTTCCGATATCTGCATGTCGTCGATCTCGACGGCGCTTTCGCTGGCAAGCCGGTCAATGCGGAAGCGGTCGAATCGATGCTCAAGACGATCACGATGCCCGTTCAACTCGGCGGCGGCATCCGCGATCTCGCAACGATCGAGGCGTGGCTGTCGAAAGGCATCACCCGCGTCATCATCGGCACGGCGGCGGTGCGCGATCCCGCGCTGGTGAAAGAAGCTGCGAAACAATTTCCCGGCCGCGTCGCCGTCGGCCTCGATGCGCGCGACGGCAACGTTGCCACCGAAGGCTGGGCCGAGACGTCGCAGGTGACGGCATTGGAGATCGCGAAACGCTTCGAAGACGCCGGTGTCGCGGCAATCATCTTTACCGACATCGCGCGCGACGGCCTGCTCAAGGGCATCAACTGGGACGCGACCATTGAGCTTGCGGAGGCGATATCGATTCCCGTCATCGCCTCGGGTGGTCTGGCGTCGATCGCCGATATCGAAACGCTGGTGTCGCCGCGTGCGCGGAAGCTCGAAGGTACGATCGCCGGCCGCGCATTGTATGACGGCCGCGTCGATCCGGCGGCGGCGCTGGCGCTGATCGCGTCGAAGAAAGCCGCCTGATGTTCAAGGTCCGCGTCATTCCCTGCCTCGACGTCAAGGACGGCCGCGTCGTCAAGGGCGTCAACTTCGTCGATCTGCGCGATGCCGGCGACCCCGTCGAGGCCGCGATTGCCTATGATGCCGCCGGCGCGGACGAGCTGACGTTTCTCGACATCAACGCCACGCATGAAAATCGCGGCACGATGATGGATGTCGTGCGACGCACCGCCGAGGCGTGCTTCATGCCGGTAACGGTCGGCGGCGGCGTTCGCACCGTCGACGACATCAAGCAATTGCTGCGCGCCGGCGCGGATAAAGTGTCGATCAACTCGGCCGCCGTCGCGCGGCGCGAATTCGTGAAAGAAGCGGCCGAGAAATTCGGCGGGCAATGCATCGTGGTGGCGATCGATGCCAAGCGAGTCAAACGCGGCAGCCGCGACCGCTGGGAAATCTTCACCCATGGCGGCCGCAAGGAGACGGGCATCGACGCGGTCGAATTCGCGCAGGAGGTCGTCTCGTTGGGCGCGGGTGAAATTCTGCTGACCTCCATGGACCGCGACGGCACGCGGCAGGGCTTCGACATTCCGATCACGCGGGCGATCGCGGACAGCGTCATTGTGCCGGTGATCGCGTCCGGCGGCGTCGGCAATCTGGACCATCTCGTCGCCGGTATCCGCGACGGCCACGCCAGCGCCGTGCTGGCGGCGTCGATTTTCCACTTCGGCGAATTTACCATTCGTCAGGCCAAGGACCATATGGTCCGCGCCGGCTTGCCGATGCGGTTGGATCCCTAACAATCTTTGTTGCCACGTCACAAAACTGCTACACGCCCAAAACGGCGCACCGATTGCGCGTTCGAGTTAGCCACCATGTCGCGCTTCACGATCCACGATCTTGCCGCCATCATCGACAGCCGCGCCTCTGCGACGGCCGGCGATTCCTATACGCGCAAGTTGCTCGACAAGGGCGCGGAGCATTGCGCCAAGAAATTCGGCGAAGAGGCGATCGAGACCGTGATCGCGGCCGTCGAGAACGATCGCGACAATCTGATCGCGGAGAGCGCCGACGTCCTGTTTCATCTGCTGGTGCTGTTGAAATCGCGCGGCGTCGGGTTCGAGGACGTCGAAGCCGCGCTGGGTAAGCGGACGGCGATGTCCGGCCTCGCCGAGAAAGCTTCGCGCGCGCACGACTAAACGATTCAGGACGACTGCGATGGACCTCAGAGCTCCCGATCAAGTTTACAATCCGTATCGGGTGTTTTCGCGCGCGCAGTGGGCGAAGCTGCGCGACGACACGCCGATGACGCTCGATACGAACGAGATCGCCAAGCTGCGCTCGATGTACGATCGGCTCGATCTGACCGAGGTCGAGGACATCTATCTTCCGCTGTCGCGGCTGTTGTCGATCTACGTCTCGTCGATGCAACGGCTTTATTATTCGCAGCGGCGGTTTCTCGGCATCGAAGATTGCAAGATGC
>JANMAN010000112.1:0-4117 GCA_031359885.1 Tardiphaga sp.
GCGTAAGTCGCGATCTCTTTTAAGAGATCAGCAGCAGCCACGGCAGCACGATCGCCAACAGGCCGATGAAGTAGATCAGCCCGAAGATCAGACCGAACTACCAGAAGTCGCGTTTGACGATATAGCCGCTGCCGAAATACATCGGCGCCGGTCCCGTCGCATAAGGCGAAATCACCCCCATCAAGCCGAGCGAATAGACGCATAGCAGCGTCAGCGTCGCGATCGGTAAGCCGGGAATGCCGGACCCGACCGCCAGCACGACGGGAAGCACCGCTGCCGCATGCGACGTGATGCTCGAAAAGAAATAGTGAATCCAGAAGAAGAACGAGACCAGCAGGATCATGCCCAGCGTCGGCGACAATCCTGCCAGCGGCTTGGCGTAACCCTCGGCCACCCATTTGATGAAACCGATGTCGTTGAGGCCCGACGACAACGTCAGCAGCGACGTGAAATAGAAAAACACTTCCCACGCGGCCTTTTCCGCGACGATGTCGGCGAAGTCGATGACGCCGGCGACAAGCATCAAAGAGATCACGACGAACACGACCATCGTCGCGTTGATGAAGTTGGAGCCGAGGCCGGGAATGCTGATGTTCGGATTCGATCCGACGATCCACAGCGTCATCGCCAGCAGCACGAGCGCGCCCATGATCCATTCGTTGCGCGACAGCGGTCCCATGGCCGCCAACTCGTTCGAACTCCACACCACGATTTCAGGGCTTTCTTTGACCTCCGGCTTGCACATCAGATAACTGAGCAGCGGCACCAGCAGCAGCAGCGGGATGCCGAGCGGCGCGAAACCGATGAACCATTGCGACCATCCGATATCCACGCCCGATATCTTTTTCGCGATGGCCAAAGCCGCGGCATTCGGCGCGAGCGCGGTCAAGAAAAGCGAACTCGTCACGGCGGTGGTCGCGAACGCGGTCCACATCACATAGGTCCCGATCCGGCCCGCTGTGGGACCGGGTTCGGAGCCGTAAATCCTGGGGATGTTGCTGACGATCGGATAGACCGTGCCGCCGCTTCGCGCGGTATTTGACGGCGTTGCAGGTGCCAGAATGACATCCGAAAACGCGACCGCGTAACCGAGGCCGATGGTGTGACGGCCAAGGCCGCGAACCAACAGCAATGCGATCCGCCGCCCGAGACCGCTTTTGCGATATCCGATCGAAAACACGAACGCGCCGACGATCAGCCACACCGTGCTTTCGGAAAATCCGCCGAGCATCCAGCGCAATGATTTGTTCGGATCGGATTCGACGTAGCCCATGACGCCGGCAAAGGTCAGCCCGATCAACCCCACTGCCCCGACCGGCATGGACTCCAGAATAAGCCCTGCAATCACGGCCGCGAATACCGCGAAGTAATGCCACTGGTTGACGTTCAGGCCGCTCGGCGTCGGCACGAGGTAGATGGCAAGCCAGAGGAAAAGCGGAGCATACGTTTTCCAACTTGTTTTCACCGCTGCCACCTTTTCCCGCCTTGTTGCGGCCGGCGCATGAGGTCGGCCGTTTCGCTCCCCTTAGCATGGTTCCATTGCTTGGACACGTCCATGTCGCGGCCGGGGCTCGCGGTGATCGCATGAACTTGTTAGGCTTGGGGATGAGTTCACGCGATGGCGCATCGTCCGAGATCACGCCCGAGGTGCTGTTGCGGGCTTACGCAGCCGGCATCTTTCCGATGGCGGAGAGTATCGACGATCCGACGTTGTTCTGGGTCGAGCCCGAATTGCGTGGCATCATTCCGTTGGAAGGGTTTCGCGTCTCGTCGAGACTGGCCCGCACCGTTCGCTCGGATCGTTTTCGGGTCAGCGTCGATACATGTTTCGCCGCCGTCATCGACGGATGCGCGTCGCCACTGCCCGGCCGCGACAACACGTGGATCAACAAACGGATTCGTGACCTGTACACGGGCCTCTACGACATCGGCCATTGTCACAGCGTCGAGGTGTGGGACGGCGACGATCTCGTCGGCGGCCTCTACGGCGTGAGTCTCGGACGCGCGTTTTTCGGTGAAAGCATGTTTCACCGCACGCGCGACGCCTCCAAGGTGGCCCTGGTCCACCTCGTGGCGCGGCTGCTCGCCGGAGGATTCGTCTTGCTCGACACGCAGTTCGTCACCGAACATTTGCGATCGTTCGGCGCGATGGAAGTGCCACGGCGTCGGTATCGCGCGATGCTCGATAAAGCTTTGACCGCCGGCATCGCGGAATTCGACGACATCCAGATCGATCAGCGAAAGCCGGGCGGACAGGCGCTCGACATCATCGGCCAGCACCAACCGAGTTAAGCCCGGTCGATCACCGCGCGAACGGCGGAAAGATGTTCTGCTGTTGCTGCGGCTGCGGTACGGGACGTGGGGCCTGCTTCGGCGGCGCGCGCTTCTGCGCGACCGGGGCGGGCTTCGGATCGGGCTGCGTCGAGACCACGGTCGCTGCCGGCCCCTTACAGTCCGTCAGCCAGATGTCGTAGATCGGATGCTCCACGCCGTGCAGGCCGGGGCTGGCCGCGAACATCCAGCCTGAGAAAATGCGCTTCACTTCGCCTTGCAGCGTGATCTCGTCGACCTCGACGAAGGCATCGGTGTTGGCGGCTTCCGTCGCTGGTCGCGTGTAGCAGGCATCGGGCTTCACCCGCAGCGCACCGAATTGAACGGTCTCGCCGATATCGGCATCGAAGGCGATGATGCGGCCGGTGATCTTGTCGAGGCCGGAAAAGGTCGCCTTGCTGTTCACGATCTTCTGCGCGGGGGGTTCGGACACCACCTCGTCGCCCGGCTGCAAGGACGCAGGCGCCGGCGGTGCGACGCGCGGCTGGCCACGCCCGGCTGCGGGCGGCGTGTTGGCAACGGCCGGCGGCGGCGGCGCGGCAGATGGCGGCGCGATGGCCGTCGGCGGCGCAGCCTGCGGCGTATTTTGCGGAATGATCGTGGTGCCCGGCGGAGGCGCCAACGGCTGCGACTGGTACGTTCCCGGCGGCGGCGCGCCCTGCCCCGGCAACGGCCGGTTCGGGGCCGGCAACAGACGGCCCTGCGGCAATTCCGGGACTTCTTCGTCGTCGTCCTGCTGTTGTGGCTGCACCATGCCACGCGGCGGCCGAGGCGGATCGTCTCGGAAAATATTTCCGAGCTGCGCGTGCGCCGAACCCGCCAACGCAAGCGCAGCGGCGGCCGTCACAAGACCAGTCAGGTATCGATGTCTCAGCATGTTCACGCGGTTTCAAGGCATTGCGACGAATCGGGATCGCACCACTTTACAGGCTCCCGGCCACTCGCGTTTGAAATCGGTTAACATGCCGATTGCGGCAGCGTAAGGGCATCGCTTCGTAGCGGCTGGTCAGGACAGAACGGCCATGGAATAGTTCGCCCGTCAAAAGCAAAAACAACACCACTGACTGGGAAGGACACACCGAGATGGCCGAGCCTGAGCGCGACGGAATCCGCCTCGACGGCAAAATCGTCGTCGTCACCGGCGCGGCCGGCATGATCGGCGCAGCGACGATGCGACTGATGGCCTTGCGCGGCGCAAAACTGGTGGCCGTCGATCGCGCGGCCGACGAGCTGGACCGGGTCGTGAAAGCCCTTCCCGCATCGGCCGAAGCTTTGGCGCTGGTCGCGGACGTGACCGACGAAGAGTCGGTGGCACGTTATGTCAAAGGCGCGATCGACAGGTTCGGTCGCATCGATGCGTTTTTCAACAATGCCGGCGTCGAAGGCGACATCGCGCCGATCACGCGCTATCCGCTGGCGAGCTTCCGCCGCGTGCTCGACGTCAACGTGATCGGCGTCTTTCTCGGGCTCAAGCATGTCCTGCCGGTGATGCTCGATCAGAACTCCGGAAGCATCATCAACACCGCGTCGATCGCGGGTCTGACCGGCGCGGCCGAGGTCGCGGCCTACACCGCCAGCAAACACGCAGTCATCGGTCTGACCAAAAGTGCTGCGATCGAATGCGCGGGCACGAAAGTGCGCGTGAACTGCGTCTGCCCTGGCCTCATCGAAAGCCGGATGCTCAGCGCGATCTTCGACGGCCGCAATCCGGGAGCCGGCCCCGTGCCCGCCGAAAAGATCGCCGAGCGGTTGCCGGCCAGACGGCTCGGCCGCCCGGACGAAGTCG
>JANMAN010000140.1:0-3318 GCA_031359885.1 Tardiphaga sp.
TCGGGTTACCGAAGGCGTCGAATTTGACGGCCTTGCCGAGCGGCGAGCCATCCAGTTCGGACTTCAGCACCGTATCGATGAACGCCTCGCGGTCTTCGACCTTGCCGCCCATCTTTTTAAGCGCGGCGTCGATCCACATCATGCCGGAATACATCGAGAAACCGTAGAGCGATGGAATCTTGCCGAACTTGGCTTCGTAATCCTTCGCGAACTTCGCGGTCACTGCATTGTCGGAGCCTTCGGCGAAATGCGCCGGCGAGATGATGCCTTCTGCTTCCGGACCGATGGTGCGGATCACCGACTGATCGGTGCCGTTCATCGACATCAAAAGCGGCGTCTTCGCTTTCAGCCCGAACGACGCATATTGCTGAATCAGCCGCGTCGAGTCCGCGCCGGTTTCCATGGCGAAGATCGCATCGATCTTGAGGTCGGCGAGCTGGCCGAGATAGGGGCTGAAGTCCGCCGTGTTCAGCGGATGCCAGAACTGCTGAACGATCTCGCCGCCGCCTTCGGTGAACACCTGGGCGAGGCCGCCGCATTGTTCGTGGCCGAAGGTATAATCCTGGCTGATGGTCGCGATTCTTTTGTACCCCTGCTTCAATGCCCAGTCGCCGAGCGGATGGGTGAACATGCTGGCGCTGTAGCCGGCGACGCGGATCACGTTCTTGATGCGCGCACGCTGTGTCAGATCGTCAGCGGCAATGATCGGAATGAAATACGGCGTGCCGGTGCCCTTGACATAGTTCGCGACGGCAAGGCCCGTGTTGGCGAGCAAATTGCCGATCAGCATGTGGCAATTGCCCTGCTCGACCAGCCGCCGCGCTTTCTGCAAAGCCGTATCCGGGTTCGATGCGTCGTCCTCGATCACGAGTTCGACCTTGCGCCCGCCCATCTCGTTCTTGACCTGCTCAAGATAGAACTGGACGCCCTCGACCATTTCCTTGCCGCCCGACGCGACGACGCCAGTCAGCGGTGCAAGCAACCCGATCTTGATCGGACCAGCCTGCGCCTGCGCGGAACGCCAGGGTGCTGCGCCGACGCCGGCGGCGGCAACCGCCGCGGTTGTGGTTTTCAGAAATCGCCTGCGGTCCATATCGGTAAATTTCATGTCGATATCCTCCAGTGAAAACGCTGACTAACGTGGCTTGCGCGACATGATGGCGCGCAGCTTTCCGATGATGCCTTCGGGGGCGAAGATCATGATGAGAACGAAGGTGATGCCGAGCACCATCTGCCAACGCTCGGTGTAAGCGCTGACGACATTCTCTAATGCGATGATGGCGGCTGCTCCGACGAACGCGCCAAATAACGTCCCGACGCCGCCGGCGATCATCATCAAGACACCCTCGACAGATTGCGCCAATGCGACCGTAGAAGGGCTGACGAAATTGTTGAACATCGCATAGAGCGCGCCCGCGATGCCGGCAAAAAAGCCGGACACGGTGAAACCGATGAAGACGTGCAGCGGCACATTGTAGCCGAGGCTGCGCATCCGGCTTTCGCTGTCGCGGATGCCACGCAACGTGAGACCGAATGGCGAGCGGACGAACCGCCACATCGCAAACGAGACCACCGCCGCGCCGGCCAGCACCGCCCAATAAAACGACGTATGGCTCAGCAGCATCGCCGGGCGGACGTCGCCACGCATGCCGTTCTCGCCGCCGGTAATTTGCGTCCAGCGCAGGCAGACGCCCCAGACGATCATGCCGAGCGCCAACGTCAAAAGCAGGAAATAAACGCCCGACGTACGAACCGCGAGCAATGCGAAGATCGACGCGACGATCGTCGCTGCGAGAACGCCGAGCGCGAAGGCGACGGCGGGCGACAGCCCGGCCTGCGCGGTGGCATAGACCACGACATAGGTGGAGACACCGAAGATCGCGCCGTGTCCGAGCGAGGTGCGCCCGGCAAAACCGGCAAGAATATCGATCGACATCGCAAGGATGCCGAAGATCAACACTTCCGTGGCCAGGCCGACCTGGTAATTCGACAGCACCAGCGGCAGGCAGGCCGCGACGATCACCACAAGCGCTGCGATGACGGCGATACGGCGAGTCATGCCCGCGATGCGCGATGGTGGGGGCGCGAGGGGCATCGTCATGTGGCACGTCCGAACAGACCGAGCGGGCGGAAGGCCAGCAGCACCGCCATCGGCCCGAAGATTACGAAATACGCCAGCTCCGGAAACATCACCTGTCCCAGCGTGTTGAGCAGCCCCACGAGCAGGCTGCCGACGCCGACGCCGACCAGACTGCCGCGACCGCCGATAATCACGACCGCCAGACTGAAGACAAGAATTTCGGCGTCCGCCGAGGGGTAAAGCGACAGGAACGCGCCGCCCATCAAGCCACCGAGGCCGGCCAGCGCCGAACCGAGCAGAAACGTGATCAGAAAAATACGCTGAATATTGACGCCGGAGGCTTCGACCATCTCGGCATCGTCGACGCCGGCGCGGATCAGCGCTCCAAGCCGCGTGTGATTCAATAAGAGCCACAAGGCTGCGAACACGACCAAGCCCGTCACCAGCACGAACAGACGATAGGTCGGGTAAAACGTGCCGAACACTTTGACGCCGCCGCGCAACATTTGCGGGATCGGCACCGTGAAGCTGTCGCCGCCCCAGATCACCAACGCCAGATCGTTGAGAACGAAGGCGACGCCCAGCGTCAGCAACACCTGACGCAGTTCGTTGCCGCGCACGAAGCGCAGCAGCCCTTGGTCGAGCACAAAGCCGATCGCCGCGATCGCGACCATCGCACCGATGCCGCCGAGAACGAAGCTGCCGGTTGCCGTCGCGACGCTGTAGCCGATATAGCCGCCGAACAGATACAGCGCGCCATGCGCGAGATTGACGATCCGCAACAACCCGAAGATCAACGTAAAGCCCGACGCCACCACAAACAGCAGTGCGGCGAAGGTCAATCCGTTGAGGAGTTGAAAGAGGCTCATCCCTGCTCTTTGCTACGGTGCCTTCGGCCCGACGGAGAGATACCAGTCGAGAATTTGTTCGCCGGTCATGAAAGCCACGTCAGACTTTTGCGAGATGGTTTCGAAGATGCGGCGGAAGTGCTTAAGGCGATGCGGCGCGCCCATGATGTAGGGATGCACGACCAGCGCCATGATGCGCGCGGAGTCGGCCGCGTCCTCATAAATCTGATCGAACTGGTCGATCGCGCGATCGTAATATTCCGTGGCTTTGTGATGCTGGATCAGCATCATCGCGACGTCGTTGCACTCCTGCGTATAGGGCACGTTGACGATCGGCGTCGTCGTGGTCTTCAACCAGACCGGTTGGTCGTCGAGCACCCAGTCTGCGAC
>JANMAN010000361.1:0-4461 GCA_031359885.1 Tardiphaga sp.
GGCCGCCTCGATTGAGGCGCGCGGAGGCCTATATACGTCACATGCGCCCACAAGACATTCTGAAACCCGGATTATCCGGACTGTGCTGCCTGCCCGGCGGCTTTCATATCGATCCGACGCGCCCCGTCGATCGCGCGGTCATCACGCATGGCCATTCCGATCACGCGCGGCCCGGCCATGGCGCGGTGCTGGCAACACAAGAAACGCTCGACATGATGCGGCTGCGCTACGGCGAGAACTTCGCCGGCTCCACGCAGGCGATCGCATACGGTGAGACCGTAACGCTCGGCGACGTCACCGTGTCGTGCCATCCCGCCGGACACGTGCTGGGCTCGGCCCAAATGGCGGTGACATCGGGCGGCACCTGCATCGTCGCATCGGGCGATTACAAGGATGCGCCCGACCCGACCTGCACGCCGTTCGAGGTGGTGCCATGTGATGTGTTTATTACCGAAGCGACGTTCGGATTGCCGGTGTTTCGTCACGGCGATGCGGCGGAAGAGGTCAAGAAGCTGCTGGCGTCAGTCGCGCTGTTTCCCGAGCGCGCCCACCTCGTCGGGGCCTATTCGCTCGGTAAGGCACAGCGCGTCATCGCGCTGATCCGCGAAGCCGGCTACGACCCGCCGATCTATCTGCACGGCGCGATGGAAAAGATCACACGCTATTACGAGCAGCGCGGCGTGCCGCTTGGCGATCTGCGCATGGTCAAGGGCGTCGCGAAGGCCGATCTGGCGGGCACCATCACGCTCGCACCGCCCTCGGCGACCGCGGATGTGTGGACACGGCGGTTCCCCGATCCGGTGACGGCCTTCGCGTCCGGCTGGATGCGGGTCCGCGCGCGGGCGCGTCAAAGGGGCGTCGAACTGCCTTTGGTGATTTCGGACCACGCCGATTGGGACGGATTGATCGCGACCATTGGTGCCACGGGCGCCGGCGAAATCTGGGTTACGCACGGCCAGGAAGACGCGCTGGTGCATTGGTGCCAGACCAAAGGCCTGGTCGCGCGGCCGCTGGCGCTTGTTGGTTACGGCGACGAAGACGAGCATGACGATGTGCCCGCGGCGGCCGTGGATGCTCAAGAAAGCCCGTCCGCATGAACCGCTTTGCCGAACTGCTCGATCGCTTGGCTTACGAGCCCGGCCGCAACAACAAGCTACGACTGATCACGAATTATTTTCGCGAGGTCGCCGATCCCGATCGCGGCCTCGCGCTTGCGGCGCTGACCGGCGCGCTGTCGTTCAAATACGCCAAGCCAGCGTTGATCCGCGATCTCATCGCCGCGCGCACCGATCCGGTGCTGTTCGCGCTGTCCTATGATTATGTCGGCGATTTGTCGGAGACGGTCGCGTTGATGTGGCCGAAGTCGGAGCAGCCTCTCCACAACAACCCGCCGCCGCCGACGCTGAGCGACGTCGTCGCGACGTTGAACACGCTCGGCAAAGCCGACATGCCGCAGCAGTTGACGCGCTGGCTCGACGAACTAGACGAGACCGGCCGCTGGGCGTTGCTCAAACTGGTCACCGGCAGCCTGCGCATCGGCGTGTCCGCGCGGTTGGCCAAGACGGCCGCCGCAGCGCTCGGCGACAAAGACGCGCACGATGTCGAGCTGATATGGCCGGGCTTAGCGCCGCCTTATCTCGATCTGTTCGCGTGGCTCGAAGGCCGCGCGGAGAAGCCGATCAATCTCGATCCTGCGCCGTTCCGGCCGGTGATGCTCGCGCACGCGATCGAGGAAACCGATTTCGTCAATCTCGACGCGAACGATTACACCGCCGAATGGAAGTGGGACGGCATTCGCGTGCAGGCCGTCAGCGGCCGAAGCGGCGAAGGGGACATCGTCGCGCGGCTGTATTCGCGGACCGGCGAGGACATCTCGAAAAGTTTTCCGGATTTGCTGCCGTCGCTGCGGCTGCCGGGTGCGATCGACGGCGAATTGCTGGTGCTGCGCGAAAGCCGCGTGCAGTCCTTTAACGTGCTTCAGCAACGGCTGAACCGAAAGACCGTGACGCCGAAGCTGATGAAGGAGCATCCGATCCATCTGCGGGCTTACGATCTGTTGAGCGAAGGCGACGACGATCTGCGCACGCTGCCGTTCGTCGAACGGCGTGCGCGGCTCGAGGCTTTTATCGCGACGCTCAACGATCCGCGCATCGACATCTCGCCGCAGCTTGAATTCGATTCATGGGATGCGATCACGGCGATCCGCGCCGACCCAGAACCGGCTGGCGCCGGCGAAGATGCGCTGGCAGTCGAAGGCGTGATGCTGAAGCGTCGCGACTCGTTCTATCTGCCGGGACGGCCGAAAGGCCAATGGTGGAAATGGAAACGCGATCCGCGCTTGATCGACGCGGTCTTGATGTATGCGCAGCGCGGCCACGGCAAGCGGTCGTCGTATTATTCGGACTACACGTTCGGCGTCTGGACCAACGACGACGAGGGCGAGCGATTGGTCCCCGTGGGCAAGGCTTATTTCGGGTTCACCGACGAGGAGCTGTTGCAGATCGACCGCTTCGTGCGCCGCCACACCACGGAGACGTTTGGCCCGGTGCGCCATGTCGTGCACGAGCCGGACAAGGGGCTGGTGTTCGAAGTCGCGTTCGAGGGCTTGGCGCGTTCGCCACGGCATAAATCTGGCGTCGCGATGCGGTTTCCCCGCATCAATCGATTGCGCTGGGACAAGCCGCCGCGCGAAGCCGACCGGTTGGAGACGCTGGAAAAGATGCTGGTGACGGAGGCCGGGGTCGCCGCCCATTGACGGCAGCGTCTTTCTCCCCCATTTGCGGAAGCGGCCCGCGCCATCGCGGGCGGGAGATGCGCGATGCAAAACGAGACACGCCTGCCGCCCCAAGATGCCCCGCGTGCCTATCCGCATGCCGATGAACCGCGTTACGTGCCGCCGCGTCAGGACGGGTTCGCGCGTTTTCTCGGCGGCTCGCCGATCGCGGTGCTGTTTCGCTTGGTGTTGCTGTCGGTGCTCGTCGGCATCGTGCTCGCCGCGATCGGTTTCGACCCCTGGAATATCGTCATCAGCATCCGCCGGCTGTTCCAGTGGGTCTATGATCTCGGCTTCGACGCCATCAACGGGCTGTGGCGTTACTTCCTGCTCGGTGCTGTGATCGTGGTGCCGATCTGGTTGATCTCGCGGATGTTCAACGCGCCGCGCGGGCGTTGAGGTCGCGTGATTTTCGGTGCCAGAATTAGACCGGCCAGTCCTCGGCCGTAATCGTCGCGGCATCAGCACCGACGATTTCGCTGAGCGACTCGCGGCCGGTGCGCAGCAACGTTGCGGCGAGGTCGGCCTTGATCTCGTCGACGAGGCCGAGGCCTTTGTAGATCAGAGCCGAATACAATTGCACGAGGCTGGCACCGGCGCGGATCTTCATCAGCGCCGCGCCGCCGGAATCGATTCCGCCGACGCCGATCAGCGGAAACGCGCCCTCCGCGCGCACATAAGTCTCGGCGACCATGCGCGTCGAAAGGCGAAACAATGGCCGTCCCGACAGGCCGCCTTGTTCTTTCAGGCGCGGATCGCGCAACGTCGTCGGCCGCGCCAGCGTAGTGTTGGCGACGATCATGCCGTCGACACGGCGCGAGCGTGCGATGTGCACGACGTCGTCGAGTTCGTTCAACGTCAGATCCGGCGCGATCTTCAAAAGTACCGGCGTGTCGCCGGCGCGTTGCCGGACGCGCTCGCGGGCATCGATCACCTTGGCCAGCAGGTCGTCGAGCGCCGCGGCCTGTTGCAGATTGCGCAAGCCGGGCGTGTTCGGCGACGAGACGTTGACGGTGAAATAGCTCGCGACCGGCGCGAAGGTCTCGATCAGCTTGACGTAATCGGCGGTGCGATCGGCCGCGTCCTTGTTGGCCCCGACATTGACGCCGAGGATGCCACGACCGACCCCACCGCCCTGCGCGCGCGCGGCCAGGCGACGCAGCACGACGTCTGCGCCGTCATTGTTGAAACCCAGACGATTGACGACCGCCTCGTCGCGTTCGAGACGAAAAATTCGTGGCCTCGGATTGCCGGCCTGCGGCTTCGGCGTCACCGAGCCGATTTCGACGAAACCAAACCCCAGCCGCAGCAACGCATCCGGCACCTCGGCATTCTTGTCGAAGCCCGCCGCGATGCCGATCGGGTTGGGAAAATTCAGCCCGAACGCGCGCACCGCGAGTTTCGGGTCGTCCGGTATGGGCGTCGGGATCGGCAGCATCCGCAGACTTTTGACGGCCAGGCGGTGCGCATCTTCCGCGTCCAACATCCGCAGCAGCGGTAGCGACAATGCGCCGAGCGCCTTGATCACGAGGTCAACTCCGGAATGGCGTGGCTGCCATCGGCGCGAACCTGCACATCGTGCACGGCGCGCACCGCGACCAGATCGAGGTCGCCATAAAGATGCGGAAACAGCTGGCCGCCGCGTGACGGCTCCCATCGCAAGGCATCACCGAGCGCATCGGCATCGA
>JANMAN010000165.1:0-3319 GCA_031359885.1 Tardiphaga sp.
CCGCGCAATCCTGGCGGCACGTCCTCGCGAGTCTGCGTCAGGCCTTTGACGTGGGCCTCGTACATGATCGTGTCTTCCCACGCCACGCGTGGGCGGAATTCATTGCGGCCCCAACTGAAACATTCGTCGACCACCACGGCCTTCGGCATGCCGCGTGCGTTGTCACGACGATCGAACGACAAATCTTCGCGGTGGCTTCCGTATTTGTAAGCGAAATGCGCGTCGCTCCAGACCAGACGGCCTGCGAGTCGCCGCGCATAAGGATCGAGCAACAGCTTGTGCGCGTTGAAGCGGTGGCCATGTTCTGGCTCATAGACGCCGTGAACACGATAACCGTAGAGCTGGCCCGGCGACACGTCGTGAAGATAGCCGTGCCAGACGTCTTCGGTTTTTTCCGGCAGCGTGATGCGTTCGATCTCGCGGCGGCCCTGATTGTCGAACAGACACAGCTCGACCTTTTGCGCATTGGCGGAGAACAACGCGAAGTTCGTGCCGCGACCGTCCCAACTTGCGCCGAGGCGATGCGACGTCCCTGCCGTGAGACGCATCGCTTAGCCTTCCGGAACGAGGAAGATCGCCGCCAGTGGCGGAATCGTCAGCTTTAATTCCGGCACGAGGCCCGTGGTTTCGACCTCGCCGGAATTTCCGGTGTTGCTGCCGCCATAAATGCCCGCATCGGAATTCAACACCTCGCGCCACTTGCCGGGGAACGGCACGCGCACGCGATAGTCGTGATAGACGTTCGGCGAGAAATTCGCGACCACCAGACAACGCGCGCGGGGCGCGTTGCCTTTGCGCATCCAGGCAAAGACGTTGTTGTCGGAATCGTTCGTGATGATCCACTCGAAGCCCGCCGGATCGCAATCGAGTTCGTGCATCGCGGGACGATCGCGATACAGGATGTTGAGATCGCGGATCAGCGACTGGATGCCCGCGTATTTCGGATCGTTCAGCAGATGCCAGTCGAGCGAACGGTCGTGGTTCCACTCGCGCTCCTGCGCGAATTCGCACCCCATGAACATCAGCTTCTTGCCGGGGTGGCCGTACATGAAGCTGTAATAAGCGCGCAGATTGGCGAAGCGCTGCCACTCGTCGCCCGGCATGCGGCCGATCAACGATTTTTTGCCGTGGACGACCTCGTCGTGCGACAGCGGAAGGATGAAGTTTTCCGAAAATGCGTAATGCAGCCCGAACAGAATCTTGTCGTGGTGATAGCGGCGATTGATCGGATCTTCGCTGATGTAGTTCAGCGTGTCATGCATCCAGCCCATGTTCCATTTGTAGCCGAATCCGAGCCCGCCGACATCGACGGGACGCGAGACCGCCGGCCAAGACGTAGACTCTTCGGCGGCTGTCGTGGCCTGCGGGAAACGCGCGTAGACTTCGCTGTTGAAGCGCCGCAGGAAGCTGACCGCTTCGAGATTTTCGCGGCCGCCATATTTGTTCGGGATCCAAGCGCCGGCGTTGCGGCTGTAATCGAGATACAGCATCGACGCGACGGCATCGACGCGCAGACCGTCGATGGCATAGCGCTCCAACCAGAACAGCGCATTCGAGACGAGGAAATTCACGACTTCTGTGCGGCCGTAATTATAGATCAGCGTGCCCCAGTCCATGTGCCGGCCCTGCAATGGGTTGGCATGCTCATACAGCGCCGTGCCGTCGAACACGCCGAGCCCGTGCGGATCGTCGGGAAAATGGCCGGGCACCCAATCGAGCAACACCGCAAGGCCCTCGGCGTGACAAGCGTCGATCAACGCGCCGAAATCCTCCGGTGTCCCGAAGCGGCTGGTCGGCGCGTACATGCCAGTCGGCTGATAACCCCATGAGCCGTCGAACGGATGCTCGTTGACAGGCAGAAATTCGACGTGCGTAAAGCCAAGGTCTTTCACGTAGCGCGGTAGCTGCGTCGCCAACTCGCGATAGGTCAGCCACTCGTTGCCGTCCTTGCGCCGCCAGGAGCCGAGATGCACCTCATAGATCGACATCGGCGCCGACAGCGCGTTGATGCCGTCGCGCGACGGACGCGGCTTCGACAACGTCTTTTCATCGACGACGATGGAGGCCGTCGCCGGGCGAAGTTCCGCGGCGAACGCCATCGGATCGGATTTCCACACGAGCTGCTGGCCTTGCGGCCCGACGATGTCGAACTTGTAGCGGTCGCCGGCCGTCGCGTGCGGCACGAACAATTCCCAATAGCCGACGCCGCGCATGCGCATCGGATGCCGCCGCGTATCCCAGCCGTTGAAATCGCCGACCATGCTGACGCGCCGCGCGTTCGGTGCGAACACGACGAAGCCGGTGCCCGCAACGCCGTCGAGCGTCATGGGATGTGCACCGAGCTTGTCGTAGAGCCGTTGGTCGGTGCCTTCGCCCAGCAGATACAGATCGAAATCGCTCAGGATCGGCGGAAACCGATAGGGATCGTCGAGCACGACGGTGTTCTCGCCGAAGCGCGCCCGCAGCTTGTAGACGTTGGAGCCGTTCGGCAACGCGCCCGCGAACAGACCTGCATCATGGATCCGATCCAGCGTGGCCGTGTGCCCATCGGCATCGACGGCTTCGACATTGGAGGCTTCGGGCAGGAAGGCGCGCACGATCGTCTTGTCGTTCTCGCTATGCGGACCGAGGTAGTGAAACGGGTCCGAGTGACGGCCCTCGACGATGGCATAGGCTTCCGCGGTCAGTTCGGTCATGAGGCGTCCTTGTTGGTGTCTGATGCCATCGCCAGCGTGCGAAGCGTTCCGGAAAGCGGAACGCGCAGCCAGTCGGGACGATGCGCCAACTCGTATTCGATTTCGTAGAACGCCTTCTCCAGCAGGAAGAAGTAAAGCATGCCGAACCATTCGCGGGAATCCTGCGGCCACAGGCTTCGGTTGCTGCTGATGGTTTCGCGATAGGCGTCGAGGAACGCGGTCGTAGCGCGGTCGCGCCAGCCTTCCAGCGCGGCAGCGAGTTTTCCGTTTTCGTCATGCGCGATATTCGACGCACGGTCGAGCGCGGCCGTCACCGAATAGTCGATCGAGCGGATCAGGCCCGCCACGTCACGCGCGGCAGGCGCCTTGCGGCGACGTTCCGAGATCGGCCGACGCGGTTCGCCCTCGAAATCGATGATGTAGATGTCGTCCTTAACGATCAGCATCTGGCCGAGATGGAAGTCGCCATGATGCCGGATGTTGAGACCGTCCACGTGATCGGGCAGCAACGCTTGCAGCCTCTCCTTCAAGGTCTCGCGCTGCGCCAGCAATTGATCGACAAGCGCGCGGTCGCTTTCTTTCAGACTGTTGCGACGCTGGGTCATGCCGTCGAACGCCTTGCC
>JANMAN010000180.1:0-1733 GCA_031359885.1 Tardiphaga sp.
AAAGGGCGGGCAAGCCCATCAAGATCACCTACACCGGCGACGCGCCGGTGCAGGCGGTGGTGTCCGTGAGCGGCGCGCCGATCACGCCGGAGCCCGCGGCATCGAACGGCTTCAAGATCGAGCGAAATTACTTCGCGCTCGACGGCAAGCCGGCCGATGTGTCGAAGGCCAAGCAGAACGACCGTTTTGCGGTGGTGCTGAAGATCACGGAGGCCAAACCGGAACACGGTCACATCATGGTGTCGGATTATCTCCCGGCCGGCCTCGAGATCGACAATCCGCGTCTGGTCTCCTCCGGCGACACCGGCACGCTGGACTGGATCGAGGATGGTGAGGAGCCGGAGAATACCGAGTTTCGCGACGACCGTTTTACGGCGGCGATCGATCGAGCCAGCGACGATGCGGCGGTGTTTACGGTGGCCTATGTGGTGCGCGCGGTGTCGCCCGGCAAATACGTGCTGCCGCAGGCCTATGTCGAGGACATGTACAATCCCTCGCGCTATGGCCGCACCGGTACCGGCTCGGTTGAGGTGCGTGCGGCGAAATGAGCGCATCGGGCAACAAGAAGGGCGTGGATGGCCGGGTGATGAAGCCCGGCCATGACGGCGGCAAGAAGCGCAGGTTCCGTCGCGTCGCCACGGCTGCCGCGCTCGGCGTCGTTCTGGCGACCGGGGCATTCGCAGCGTGGGTCGTCTCGCTCGGTGAGTTACCTTTCGAGCAGGCCCGGCAGATCTCCACCACCATCGTCGACCGCAACAGCAGGCTATTGCGTGCCTATGCCATGGCGGACGGCCGTTGGCGGCTGCCGGTCGACGCGCGGACCGGCGTCGATCCGTCTTATTTAAAGCTGCTGCTGGCTTACGAGGATCGGCGGTTTTATTCCCACCACGGCGTCGATCCGCAAGCGCTGGGCCGCGCCGCGTGGCAGCTCGTGACCAGCGGTCGCATCGTCTCCGGCGGCTCGACCATCACGATGCAGCTGGCGCGATTGATGGAGCCGCGGCGTGAGCGCTCGGTGCACGCAAAGCTGCGCCAGATGGTCCGCGCGGTCCAGCTCGAACGGCAACTGACAAAAGACGGGATTCTCGATCTCTATCTGGCGCTGGCGCCGTTCGGCGGCAATCTCGAAGGCATTCGCGCCGCCTCGATCGCCTATTTCGGCAAGGAGCCGAAACGGCTGTCGCTGGCGGAAGCAGCCGTGCTGGTGGCGTTGCCGCAGTCGCCGGAAACCCGCCGGCTCGATCGCCATCCAGAGGTAGCGCGCATTGCCCGCGACCGTGTGCTCGATCGCATGGTCGAGGACGGCCGGGTGCCGGTGGAGGACGCGGTTCAGGCCAAGGCCGTTGCGGTACCCAAGCTGCGCAAGCCGATGCCCATTCTGGCGCCGCATTCCGCTGATCAGGCGCTGGCTACGGTAAAGGACACGTCGGTCATCAAGCTGACGCTGGATTCCGCCCTGCAGAAGGTGCTGGAAGCACTGGCGCGCGACCGCGCCATCGCGCTGGGCTCGAATATTTCCGTGGCCATTGTCGCCGTCGACAATGAAAGCGGCGACGTGCTGGCGCATGTCGGTTCGCCCGATTATTTCGACGAGCGGCGCGCCGGACAGGTCGACATGACCCGCGCGGTGCGCTCGCCGGGCTCGACCTTAAAACCGTTTATCTATGGCCTCGCGTTCGAGGATGGTTTCGTTCATCCGGAAAGCCTGATTGACGACCGGCCGATCCGTTTTG
>JANMAN010000181.1:0-17298 GCA_031359885.1 Tardiphaga sp.
GTTTTCTTTCGGCGAGCCCGCGCCGATCAGCTCCGTCAGCATCTCGGTACGGCCGAGGATGACGCCGAGCGGATTTTTCAAATCGTGCGCGACGGTGCCGAGGATTTCGTTCTTGAAGCCGATGGCGCGTTGCAGCCGCAGCCATTGCGCCGACAGACGATCGTTCGCGGTCGTGAGCGCGCGGGTGCGCTGCGCGACGCGTTCCTCCAACTGCGTGTTGGCGGCATTGAGCTGCTGATACAAAATCACATTATCAAATGCGATCGAGAGACGCGATCCGAAAATCTCGACCAGCGAACGGTCGGTTTCGGAAAGCGGCCGTGGCGCTTGCAACAGCACCACGAGTTCGCGGCCGCTGCCGGTCTGGATATAGAGCACCGTGCGTTGATCGGCGAATTCATGCGCGCGGCGGCGGAAGGCGTCGTCGACCATCTGCCGCAAATCGGCATCGAGCGTCTTCGGCGTGGCGCAGCCGATGAACCGGCTGTAGCAGCCGGAGCCCGCCAACACCGAATAATCCTCGCTCGCGGTGCCGTCGTCGCGCAGCACCAGAATGCCGGCGCAATCGACGTTGAGCAGCGATGCGATCTGAGTCAGGACGCCCTCGGCCAGCCGTTGCATCGATATGACGTCGTACAGCGTCGAGGCAGCGTCAATGATGATTTCCAACCCACGGCGCGTCTGCACCATGCGTTCGAGCTGCTGATAGCTGCGCAGCGCGGCGGTCAGCGAGGTGAACAGCTTGTCGGCGGTGAGTTCGGTCTTCGCTTTATAATCGTTGATGTCGTAATCGACGATGACGCGGCGCTCCGGTGCCTGACCGGGCTGGCCGGTACGCAGGATGATGCGGACGGTCTCGTTGCACAATTCGTTGCGAATGAACTCAACGAGATCGAGGCCCGCGTCGTCGGTCTCCATGATGACGTCGAGCAGGACGGCCGCGATGTCCGGATTGGCCTGCATCAGCTTGCGGCCTTCGGCGGCGGAGTAGGCCGACAGGATTTCGAGCGTCTGGTCGTTGAGGCTGTAGTCGCTCAGCGCGAAGCGGGTGCCTTCATGGACCGCCGAATCGTCGTCGATCACGGCGATTTTCCAAGTCCGTCCGCTCGGCGGTGTATCCGGCGCAACGCCGGAATCCTCGATCAGATGGAGGAGATCGTCCTGGTCGGCCATGGCGTCGTCCCATCCTGTATTTGGCTGCCGGCGGCAATGCGCGGCATAATTATGCGAAAAGTCGTACCGTGTCCCAGTCGCGACTCCAGCATCATGCGACCGCCAAGTTGCTGGGTTACCAAGTTGTAGACGATATGCAGGCCGAGGCCAGTGCCGCCTTCGTTACGGCGCGTGGTGAAGAACGGGTCGAAGGCCTGGCGCTGCACGTCCGGCGTCATGCCGACGCCATTGTCGGAAAAGCTGATCTCGATATCGTCGGTGCCACGCGCGCGGGCCAGGATCACGATCTCGCCGCCGCGGCCATCGGGGAAAGCGTGGTTGGCGGCGTTGAGAAACAGGTTGGTCAGGATCTGGCCATAGGAGCCGGGATAGCCGTCGACGATCAAGCCGTCCGGCACCTCGACGGTGACCTCGATCGGCGACTTCTTGAGCACGGGTCGCAGGCTGGCGACGATCTGTTCGGTGGACTCGCCGAGCGAAAATTGTCTGCGCTCCGCGTGCGAGCGATCGACCGCGACCTGCTTGAACGATTGGATCAACTCGCCGGCGCGATGCAGATTTCCGACCAGTTGCTGCGAGGCATCCTGCGCGGATTTGATGAAGTCCTCGAGTTGCGAGCGCCGCAGCGGCGTACCAGATTTCAATTCTGCCGCGAACATGTCGCTGCGCCGGGCGAAGCTCGACGCGACGGTGAGGCTGATGCCGATCGGGTTGTTGACCTCATGGGCGACGCCCGCGACAAGGCCGCCCAAAGCCGCGAGCCGTTCGGCGTCGATCAGGTTTTGCTGCGCGGCGTTCAATTCGATCAGCGCGTTCTCTGCCTTTTCCTTGGCGGCGCGTATTTCATTTTCCGCGTCACGCCGCGCGATCGCGTTTTCGCGAAACACCTCCACCCCGCGCGCCATCGAACCGATCTCGTCGGTTGCGCCGGTGCCGGTCACGGGCCGATCAATGTCGCCGGATGCGATGCGGCGCATCGCCACCATGATCTGCTGCAACGGCAGCCGGATCGACAGCGCGATGACGATGCTCGCCGTCATGATGATCGCGAGAAAGACGGCCGCAATGGTCAACACGTTGCGCGAAATGCCAGTCAACGTCCGGTCGAAAGAGGCCTGCGCGCCGGCCTCGCGCTGACGCATCTTGACCGACAATTGCTCGATCGCCGCGCTGGTGTCGGACTGCACGGCGTCGATCGCGTTGCGCAACAAGTCCGTGCGATTGGCGAGCTGCTCGGACAGTTTGCCGAGGCCCTCGCGCAATGCTTCGGCACGGCCTTTCAGGCGTTCGAGCGCGATGCGTTGCAGGTCGTTGTCGGCAAGCTCCGTCATCGCCGGGATCGAGCGCTCGATGATCTGGGTGTTGCGCCGCGCGTCCTCGGCCGACGCCGTTGCCAGCGACAGATAATAGGCGTTGGCGGCGACCAGCATCGCGGTGAAGGCATCGCGCGAGCGGCCGAGCGGCGACCAGATCGGCGCATCGCGGTTGCCTGTTGCGCCTTCGACGAGAGCATAAAGCCCGGCCATGTCCTTGGCCGGCGCCAACACCTGGCTTTCATAGGTCTTGGAAATCGTCGCTTGCAACGCGCGCAATTCACCGAAGCCCGCAAGGAAGCGTTCCGTGACGCGCTCCAATTCGACGACCGACCCGGACAGCATCGGATCGGTGGCGGCGCGCGTGTTCAGCGTGCCCAACAGCGCCTCGCGCAGCAGCAGGATTTCCGCGAACAGTTCCTGCGACGGCTGGTTGATGTAGCGATGGATCAGATTTTGGAGCCGGCCGGTCTCGCTTTCGAGCAAGGCGAGAATCTTGTCGGACTCGCGAACCTGACGGACGTCCTCCCAGGCCGAGCCCAGCACACGCACGCCGCTCCAGATCATCAAGGCCAGCACCACCACGACGGCCGAGTTCAGCGTTGCGATCGACAGAATGCGCCAGCGGATCGGGACCGCGCGCACTAGCGCCACCAGCCCGCTACGGCTCACCGTGCCCGGTTGTCGGTCCGGCATCCCAGATGTGGCGGGGGTCGGATCGGCCAAGCTAGCCGGCCTTCGCTGCTGTCGCGTATGGGTGCCGCGAGCGTTCGGGCGTAAAGGGCGATTCGATCGAATGACACCACGCCCGCGACGCGGTGCGATCGGCTTTGGTCGGTCCAATGGCCATGATGACAGACAAGTCCAGAAGCATCGCGTACCGGCGTCCTAGCAGATTTCCCCCCGATGGGACACAATAGGACCAGGAAAGGTTCAAGACGCAATATTTTAGAAACAATTTAGCGCCGCCTTGCGGCTTTGGTTCGAGGCCGCGTTTTTCGCGCGTCCCGACCAAACCGAACGGGCGTCATCAATGACAACT
The DNA here is from genome assembly GCA_031359885.1 of Tardiphaga sp. Lineage (GTDB taxonomy): Bacteria > Pseudomonadota > Alphaproteobacteria > Rhizobiales > Xanthobacteraceae > Tardiphaga. The sequence continues at coordinate 3,529 of JANMAN010000181.1, forward strand.
AAAACGAATTCAGAGTGTGAGAGTGACATTCGTTGGCCCGGTCTCGCCGCTCGGCGCGTGGTGGCCAGCCACGAATAAACTCATTTCACCATTGCTCAAGCTGCGGCAACGAAGCCGTCCGGATCGATTGATGCACATTGCAAAACTGAGACCGATGCTAACACTAACGACGACCTTTGCGGTGATGGTAACGTTATTTTCCGTGCCCGCTTCCGCCGCGACCGACATTGCATGGTGGCACGCGATGTCAGGCCAACTCGGCAAGCGACTTGAAGCCCTGGCGGCTGATTTCAACGCGTCGCAATCCGACTATCGCATCGTGCCGGTCTATAAAGGCAGCTACGCCGACACCGTGACCGCGGCGATCTTCGCGTTTCGCGCGCGCAACCAGCCGGCGATCGTGCAAGTTGCCGAAGTCGCGACGGCCACGATGATGGCGGCGAAGGGCGCGACCTATCCGGTTTTCGATCTGATGCGCGACGAGGCCGAGAGCTTCACGCCGTCGGCATATTTGCCGGCGGTGAGCGGTTACTACACCGACATGTTCGGCAACATGCTGTCGTTTCCGTTCAACGCATCGACTCCGATGCTTTATTATAACAAGAATCTGTTTCGCGCGGCGGGTCTCGATCCCGAGACGGCGCCGAAGACCTGGCCCGAACTGGGTGCGGCGGCGGCGCGGCTACGCTCTGTCGGCGCCGCGTGCGGATTCACGACGGCGTGGCCATCCTGGATTCACGTCGAGAACTTTCTCGCGTTTCACAACCAGCCGATCGCGACCAATGCCAACGGCCTCGGTGGTCTCGATGCGACGCTGGTGTTCAACACGCCGTTGATGGTGCGGCATCTGTCGAAGCTGGCGGAGTGGCAGGCGACGCGGGTGTTCGATTACGCAGGCCGTGCGACCGCGGCCGAGCCGCGCTTCCAGAGCGGCGAGTGCGGGATCTTTCTCGGATCGTCCGCGACCCGCGCGGATATCGTCGCCAACGCGAAATTCGATGTCGGCTATGGCATGCTGCCGTATTGGCCGGATGTCGCGGGCGCACCGCAGAATTCGATGATCGGCGGCGCGACGCTGTGGGTGCTGCGCAACCGGCCGCGCGACGAATACAAAGGCGTCGCGAAATTCTTCGCGTTTCTGTCGAAGCCCGAAGTGCAGGCGGCGTGGCACCAAGCCACGGGCTATCTGCCGATCACCCGCGCTGCGTTCGATCTCACGCGGGCGCAGGGATTCTACGCGCGCAATCCCGGCGCGGAGATCTCGATCGAGCAGATCACGCTGAAGATGCCGACCGACAATTCGCGCGGCTTGCGGCTGGGATCGTTCATCCTCATTCGTGACGCGATCGAAGACGAATTGGAATTGGCCTTCAGCGGCAAAAAATCACCGCAGGCGGCGCTGGAGTCGGCCGAAGCGCGTGGCAACAGGCTGCTGCGCCAATTCGAGCGAGCCAATCCGTAGAGCTGCGAAAGGCATCGCGCCGCACCCACCGCGATCCTGCATTATGTTGCTTGCAAATCAAAAATAGCCTGCACTATGATGCATATCGATACTTCGAGGCCGCCTGAGGCCTAAAGTCATATTGCGCCGGACAAGATCGCGAACGACGATCGCCGAAAATCACCGAGGGGAAACGCCATGACCGATCGCTCATTGCTGCTGACGCGCCGCCGCCTGCTGACCGGCGCGGCCGGAGCCGCGACTTTCGCCGCTGCACCGAATATATTCTCGCCGGCGATCGCGCAGAACGCGCCGTTGAAGGTGGGCTTGATGCTGCCCTACACCGGCACCTTCGCCAAACTCGGCCAGTTCATCGACGACGGCTTCAAGCTCTATGTCGAGCAGAAGGGCGGCAAGCTCGGCGGCCGCGAGATCGTCTTCGTGCAGGTCGACGACGAATCCAAGCCGGAAGCCGCGACCGACAACATGAACCGGCTCGTCGGCCGCGAGAAGGTGGATGTCGTGGTCGGCACCGTTCACTCCGGCGTCGCGATGGCGATGGTCAAAGTGGCGCGCGACACCAAAACGATGCTCATCATTCCGAACGCAGGCGCGAACGACGCGACCGGGCCAGCCTGCGCGCCGAACATTTTCCGCACCTCGTTCTCGAACTGGCAATCGACTTACCCGATGGGCAAGGTGATGGCCGACGCCGGCATCAAGAACGTCGCGACGATCACCTGGCGCTACACCGCGGGCGCGGAAATGGTCGGCGCTTTCACGGAGAACTTCACCAAGAACGGCGGCAAGATCGTCGAAGATTTGACCGTGCCGTTCCCCGAGGTCGAATTCCAGGCGCTGATCACGCGCATCGCGACGTTGAAGCCGGATGCGGTGTTCTCGTTCTTCGCCGGCGGCGGCGCCGTGAAGTTCGTCAAGGATTACGCAGCGGCGGGCCTCAACAAGAGCATTCCGCTGTATGGCGCGGGCTTTCTCACGGACGGCACCATCCCGGCGCAAGGCGACGCCGCCGACGGCATCAAGACGACGCTTCATTACGCGGACAATCTCGACAATCCGGCGAACCTCGCTTTCCTGAAAGCCTTCAAAGCCAAGACTAACAAGGACGGCGACATCTATGCCGTGCAGGGCTATGACGCCGGCGCGCTGCTCGACATCGGCCTCACGGCGGTCGGCCGCGATGCCAGCGCGAAGGACAAGATGATCGCAGCGATGGGCGCCGCGAAGATCGACTCGCCGCGCGGACCGCTGTCGTTCAACAAGGCGCACAATCCGATCCAGAACATCTATCTGCGTGAGGTGAAGAACGGCCGCAACGAGATGGTCCGGATCGCGCAGGAGGCGGTGGACGATCCCGCGCGCGGCTGCAAGTTGGCGTAAGGCATCGTGAGCGGGACAACACATGCTGCCGTCATGGCCGGGCTTGACCCGGCCATCCATCTGTAGAGACTTTCTGAAAGACGATGGATTGCCGGGTCATCGAGCGCGGCGCTCCGCTTGCGCTTTCGCCCGGCAATGACGGATGATCGGTTCATGGACCTCGCGACATTCGCCGTTCAACTGTTGAATGCGGTCCAATACGGCATGGTGCTGTTTCTGGTCGCGAGCGGCTTGACGCTGGTGTTCGGCATCCTCGGCGTCATCAACCTCGCGCACGGCGCGTTCTACATGCTCGGTGCGTATCTCGCCTATTGGCTGTCGGCCTATACCGGCAATTTTGCGCTGGCGATGATCGGCGGCGTCGCCATCGCCTTCGTCGCCGGGATGCTACTCGAAACCGTGTTCGTGCGATTGCTTTACGGCCGCGATCATCTGGCCCAGGTGCTGCTGTCGTTCGGGCTTATTTTAGTGATCGATGAAATACGTCAAATCCTGTTCGGCAAGGACGTGCATTCGGTGGCCCCTCCGGCCTGGCTGTCGGGCTCGATCCAGCTCACCAACAATTTGTCCTATCCGGTCTATCGTTTGGCGATCTGCGCGTTCTGCATCGCGGTGGCCGCCATCATCTTTCTCGTCATCACCCGCACCAAAGTGGGAATGATCGTTCGCGCCGGCGCAGAAAATCGCGAGATGACGCGAGTGCTCGGCATCAAGTTCGACCAGGTCAATCGGTACGTGTTCGCAGTCGGCATCGCGCTGGCGGCGCTCGGCGGCATCGTCGTGGCACCGATCTCGACGGTGTTTCCCGGCATGGGCGACAGCATGCTGATCTTGTCGTTCGTCGTCGTCGTGCTCGGCGGAATCGGGTCGGTCGCGGGTGCGGCCGTCGGTGCGTTGCTGATCGGCCTGACGGACACGTTCGGCAAAGTGTTCTTCCCGAGCGTTGCGAGCATTTTGATTTATCTGCTGATGGCGGCCGTGTTGCTGTGGCGACCGAACGGCATTCTCGGCCGCAAAGACGCATGAGCATGATCCGGACAAGTGGAGACCGGTTTTCCGATCGGACCATGCTGCGATGAATATGACTGCGCCCCGCAATCAGACCATCATCATGGCGGTGCTGCTGATCGCGGCGATCGCGCTGCCGTTCGTGGCGTCGACTTACTACGTGCAGTTCGTCGGCAAGGCCTTCATCATGGGCATGCTGGCGATGGCGCTGAATTTGGTCGTCGGCCATGGTGGGCTCGTCAGCCTATGTCACGGCGCGTTCTTCGGCCTCGCGGGCTATATTCTGGCGATGACGACGCCGAAATACGATGCGGCGTCTTTGATGTGGACGCTGCCGCTCGCGATGCTGGCATCGGCCGGCGCCGCGCTCGTGATCGGCGCGCTGGCGCTGCGCACGCGCGGAATCTATTTCATCATGGTGACGCTGGCGTTCGGCGAAATGCTGTTCTTCTTTTTTCACGACACCAAAGTCGCCGGCGGCTCGGACGGTGCGTTTATCAACACCAAGCCGGAGATCGCGTTGTTCGGCACGCAACTGCTCGACCTCGACAAGCCAATCGCGTTCTACTTCGTCGTGCTGGCGTGTCTTGTAGGTGTCGTCGCGTTGCTGACGATGATCGTGCGGTCGCCGTTCGGCCATGCGCTCGCCGCTGCACGCGACAACGAGCGCCGCGCGCGCTCGCTCGGTTTTCCGATCTTTCGCATCCGCCTCACTGCGTTCGTCATCTCGGGCGCGCTGGCGGGCCTCGCCGGCTATCTCGCCGCCGCGCAATTCGGATTCGTCGCGCCGCAAATGCTCGGTTGGCACGTGTCCGCGACGATCCTTGTGATGGTTCTGATCGGCGGGTTACGTTCGGTGACGGGGCCTCTGATCGGCGCGCTGGTGCTAATCGCGCTCGAAGAATTTTTGAAAGCGACGACGGATCACTGGAAGCTCGCCGAGGGCCTCGTCATCATTGCCATCGTGCTGGCGTTGCCCGGCGGCGTGCGGCAGCTCTGGCCGATGATATCAGGCACGCGCAAGGAAACGGGCCGTGCGCCAGCCGTTCCGGCGAAAGCGCGTCATGTCTGAGGTCGCGCTTCAGGCCACACGCCTCACCAAGCATTTCGGCGGCCTGAAAGCCGTCTCCGATGTGTCGCTCGACGTGCATCGCGGCGAAATCCATGCCGTGATCGGTCCGAACGGCGCGGGCAAATCGACGCTCATCAATCTGTTGTCCGGCGAGTTGCTGCCGACGTCCGGCGCGATCAAGACGGGCGCGCTCGACATCACGACCTTCGCACCGGATCGCCGCGCGCGCGCAGGCTTGGGCCGCGCCTATCAGAAGACGACGATCTTCGCGCAATTCACCGTGCACGAAAACGTTCGGCTGGCCGCGCAGGCGCGCTCGCACGCGCCGCTGAAGATGTTCGGCGGCATCGGCTCCGATACCGCCATCAAACAGCGCACGCAGGACGCGATCGTGAAAGCTGGCCTTGCCGGGCGCGGCGAGATTGTCGCTGCGAAGTTGAGCCATGGCGAGCAGCGCCAGCTCGAAATCGCGATGGTGCTCGCGACCGATCCCGGCATCATTTTGCTCGACGAGCCGCTGGCCGGGATGGGCACCAGCGAGGCGCGGCGCATCGTCGATCTGATCGCATCGTTGAGAATCGGCCGCGCGGTGCTGATCGTCGAGCACGACATGGACGCGGTGTTTGAGCTCGCGGATCGTTTGACCGTGATGCAGGACGGCCGCGTCATTGCGACCGGCGCGCCGCAAGAGGTGCGTGCGCACCCGGCTGTGCGCGCGGCTTACCTCGGCTCGCATGAGGGCGCGGCATGACCGCGCTGCTGCACGTCGAAAAGCTCGAAGCGTTTTATGGTGCTAGTCAGATTTTGCACGGCGTCGATCTCGCGATCGGCAAAGGCGAGCAGGTCGCGCTGATCGGCCGCAACGGCATGGGCAAGACGACGTTGCTGCGCGCGCTGATGGGGCTGATGCCCGATTGTCGCGGCCACATGCAATTCGCGGGACAGGACACGACGCGGCTGGCGCCTGAAATGATCGCGCGCGCCGGCATTGCGCTGGTGCCGGAAGGGCGCGGGGTGTTCGGCGCTTTGAGCGTGGTGGAGAATTTGACGATGGCGGCGCGGCCGTCTCGGGACGGCGTGACCCGCTGGACGCTGCCGCGCATCTTCGAGCTGTTTCCGCGATTGCACGAGCGGCGCGGCAATGGAGGGCATCAGCTCTCGGGCGGCGAGCAACAGATGCTGACCATCGGCCGCGCGCTGATGACGAATCCCGATTTGATGCTGATCGACGAAGCGACGGAGGGCCTCGCGCCGCTGGTGGCGCAAACGATCTGGCGCACGCTCGGCATCATCCGCGAGGAAGGCATCGCGACCATCGTGGTCGACAAGGATGTGCGCTCGTTGAAGACGATTGCCGACCGCATGGTGCTGCTAGCCAAGGGCGCTGTCGTCTTCGACGGCACGCCAGCGGCGCTCGATGCGCAGCCGCAATTGCTCGAGCGGCATCTGGGGGTGTGAGAGATGTGCGTGGCTTCGTCGCAAGCACTGCGTCATCCCCGCGCAGGCGGGGACCCAGTACTCCGCGACTTCGCGTTTGAACACCGACGTCGCGAAATACTGGTCCCCCGCGTTCGCGGGGGTGACGGCAGTGCCTGTGGCGACTCTATTCGACCACCGCCAACCCCACATCATCCGCGCTCCGCACATGCACCGCCGAGGGCCACCGCACGACGAGCGTGCCGATCAGATCGTCGAGCCCGTCGATATCGAACGCATCATAAAACATCGGTGTGACGGCGCGCGCGATGAACGCATGCAGCAGGTGCGCCGCGTCGTAATCATAGACGATATCGCCCGGCACGTTGCCGCCGGCGCGGAGCTTGAACGTGCGAAACGCGGTCAGCCGCGCGAGACCGTTATCCTGTGCGACGAAGGACAGGACGCGGCTCCCGTCGGCGATGACGGCACCGTCCTGCATGCGGTCGTACATATTGATGACGCCAGCGGTCACGATCGCATTGGTGTCCGGGAAATCGTCGGAGACGTCGTCGGAATGCAGCGCGTTGCGGATGGCGATCGTTTGCGGCGTCAGAAGGTTTCGTGTGCGAAGGATGTCGCCGAGAGTCACGACGCGGCGCTGTTCGCGCCGAGCGCTGCGTTCTTGCGCGCGATGATCGGTGCGACGGTCTCGGTCAAACGCGAAGCGGCATCGCTGATTCCGAGCCCTGCCGTATCGACCACGGCGGACGCTCGCGCGTAGAGAGGTTCGCGGCTGCGCAAGATCGTGCGCAACTCGGCCATCGCCGAGCGATCGTCCGCCATCGGCCGCAAATCGCCCTGCTTGCGAACGCGGCCCATGTGTTCTTCCGGTTCGGCTTTCAGCCACACCGTGTAGAACGACGACAATACGAGATCGAAGGTCAACGGCTCCGACACGATGCCGCCGCCGGTCGCCAACACCATCGGCTCGCGCCGCGCCAGCAACTGGCCGAGCGCGGTCTGCTCCATACGCCGAAACCCTTCCTGGCCGTACATCGCGATGATCTCCGCGACCGATAGGCCGTTCTGGTTTTCGATCTCCTTGTTCAATTCGACGAAGCCCCACCCAATTTTGTCGGCCAGCAATTTGCCGAGCGTCGATTTGCCCGCGCCGCGCAAGCCGATCAACGCAATGCCGGCGAAGCCGGCCGGACGCGGCACCATCGCCGCATTGGCTTGGCCCGACAGCACGTCGCGCGCCTGCGCGATTTGCTCGGGGCTCGCCTTGCGCAACAGATCGCGGATCACAGGCCAATCCGGCGCAGGCTCCCCTGATGGAATAAGGTCTTCGAGGTGCGCGCCCATCGCGCCGGACACGCGTCGCAATAAAACGATCGAGACGTTTCCTTTGCCGCCTTCGAGCTGCGCGATGTAGCGCTCCGAAATGCCGGACACCTTGGCCAGCACTTTGCGCGACATGCCGCGCAAGCCCCTCATGGTGCGGACGCGTTGACCCAGCGCGTCGAGAAAATCGCGCTCGGCATCGATGGGGTCGGGTTTAAACGGCGTGTCGGTCATGCTTCGGGGAGGGCCTTCGAAATTCTGCGCCAATGAAACATAATGCCGAAAACGATTGACAGCAATTCTGCTCCGTGGCTTTTGAAGAACTATAATTCAGAAAAGCCGCAAAGCGGCATCGGCAGGGAGCGACGCCATGGCGGTCTGCGGTCTGATGGTTTGCAGCGGTCTCGTCGCATCATGAGCGATCCCGCGCAGTCCTACAACGCGGTCACTTGGTTGCTCGACCGCAATATCGAAGCGGGTCGCGGCAACAAGCTCGCCTTCACCGATACGGTGCGCGATCTGAGTTACGGCGCGCTGCAAGCGCAGAGCCGCAAGCTCGCCAATCTGCTCAAACGACTCGGCGTGCGGCGCGAGGAGCGCGTCGCGATGGTGATGCTCGACACGGTGGATTTTCCCATCGTGTTTCTCGGCGCGATCCGCGCCGGCATCGTGCCGGTGCCGCTCAATACGCTGCTGACGGCGGAGCAATATGCTTACGTGCTGGCGGATTGCCGCGCGCGCGTTTTATTTTTATCGGAAGCGTTGCTGCCTGTCGTGAAGGATCTCGTCGGGCGGATGCCGGACCTCGAGCATGTCGTGGTCTGCGGCGACGACGCGCATGGATTCAAATTGCTGTCGGATGAATTGGCTCGCGAGAGCGATGCGTTCGTCACTGTCGCGACGCATCCCGACGAGCCGGCGTTCTGGCTTTATTCGTCAGGCTCGACCGGCATGCCGAAGGGCGTGCGGCATCTGCATGCGAGTCTCGCGGCGACCGCAGAGACCTATGCGCAACAAGTGCTCGGCATCCGCGAGAACGATGTCGGGTTGTCGGCGGCGAAATTGTTTTTCGCTTACGGCCTCGGCAATGCGCTGACGTTTCCGATGTCGGTCGGGGCGACGACCGTGTTGAACAGCGAGCGACCGACGCCCGCCACGATGTTCGCGCTGATGCAACGTTACGAGCCGAGCATGTTCTTCGGCGTGCCGACGCTGTTCGCGGCGATGCTCAACGATGAACCTCTGAAGCACGCGGGAGCGGGATCGCGGCTGCGCGTGTGCACGTCGGCGGGCGAGGCGCTGCCCGAATCGGTCGGCCACGCGTGGAAGGCGCGGTTCGGCGCGGATATTCTCGACGGCGTCGGCTCGACCGAACTGCTGCATATCTTTTTGTCGAACGCGCCGGGCGATATCAAATACGGCACGTCGGGGCGGCCGGTGCCGGGCTATCGCGTGCGGCTCGTCGATGACGCCGGCGTCGATGTGCCGGACGGCGAGGTCGGCGAGTTGCTGGTCGACGCGCCATCGGCCGGCGAAGGGTATTGGAATCAGCGCAGTAAAAGTCGCCGCACCTTCGAGGGGCACTGGACGCGCACCGGCGACAAATACATTCGCGACGGCGACGGGCGCTTCACGTTCTGCGGGCGCGCCGACGATATGTTCAAGGTGTCGGGCATTTGGGTGTCGCCGTTCGAGGTCGAGAGCGCACTCATCACGCATCCCGCGGTCCTCGAAGCCGCCGTGGTGCCCGAGCCTGATGCAGAAGGATTGTTGAAGCCGAAAGCCTTTGTCGTGCTGCGTGCAAACATTTCGACCGATGGCTTGCACGAGTCGCTGAAGGAGCACGTGAAGACGAAGATCGGACCGTGGAAATATCCGCGCTGGATCGATGTCGTCGACGCGTTGCCGAAAACCGCGACGGGAAAGATACAGAGGTTTAAGTTGAGAGATGGAGGATAGATGGCAGCGCTGCATCATTCGTTGCGCGACTTGCTTCTCCGCAAGCGGGAGAGGGGGCACGCCGCTGGTCGGACTGACGCTGTGAACTGTAAATGAGTCATCTCTCCACTACCGGCACGTTGCAGATCGGTCGAAGCGAGATCGAATATCGTCACACCGGTCCGCAACCGTGCGATGCGTCGACGATCGTGCTGTTGCACGAAGGTCTCGGCTGCGCCGCGTTGTGGGGCGACTTTCCGGAAAAATTGCAAGCCGCCACCGGCTGCGGCGTGTTCGCTTATTCGCGCGCGGGGTATGGCCAGTCGTCGCCGGCCGCGCTGCCGCGCCCGCTCGATTACATGCATCGCGAGGCGCTCGATGTTTTGCCGAAAGTGCTCGACGCGATCGGTTTCCGACGCGGCATTCTCGTCGGCCATTCCGATGGCGCGTCGATCGCGACCATCTATGCCGGCGGCGTGCAGGATCATCGGGTTCGCGGGCTCGCATTGATCGCGCCGCATTTCGTCGTCGAGGATATATCCATCCGATCCATCGCCGCGATCAAGACGGCGTATGAAACGACCGACCTCAAAACCAAACTCGGCCGCTGGCATCGCGATGTCGACAATGCCTTCCGTGGCTGGAACGATGCGTGGCTCGATCCAGCGTTTCGCGACTGGGACATCTCGGAGTCGCTGGCTTACATCCGCATGCCCATCGCGATCGTCCAAGGCGCGGACGATCAGTACGGCACGCTGCGCCAGATCGAGATCGCACAAGCCGAATGCTATTGCCCGGTCGATGTGACGATCATTCCCGGCGCGGCGCATTCGCCGCATCGCGAAGCTCCGGAGATCACGTTGCGAACGATCGCGGGGTTCGTGCACGACATCGCTGCGATCGATGTCTGACGATCTTCCGCTCCCGCGTTGGCGTTATACTCCCGGCACGGGCAACCAGCCGGACCGCGAGATATTGGAGCGGGTCAAAGCGTTGGTGCCTTTGCGGTTCGAGTCTCACGTGCCGTTGGATCACCCCGCGTTGCTTTATGGCCTCGCGCTGAACGACCAGGGTTTTTTCTGGGAGTGTCACGAGATTCTCGAAGCGGTCTGGAAGGCCGCGCCGCAGGGCGGTCGCGACAGAATTCTGCTGCGCGCCTGCATCCAGATCGCCAACGCCAACCTTAAGCAGGTGCTAAAACAACCGCGCGCCGTGGCGCGTCTTTTGACTGAGGCGATCGGCGAATTGGACGAGCTCAACCGGCGCGAAAAAAATTGTGACGGTATCGCGGCAGACGTCTCCGTGGAGGCTCTTTCGATGGTTTTGCGTCATCGTCTCGCTGAACCAGGATCGACCGAGCCCGTCATGCTGAATTTGCATAGCAAACTATGAAACAAAATGCATGATGATGCTGGACCTCGGCCCAATCATGCATTATTGTTCATAGCAACAGGCGAGAAACGATCAGACAGGGTGGCCCATGGCCGGCGAAATCCGCGCGCTCGCGAACGGCGCCAAACACATCGACTTCCAGACCGATCCGTCGCGCTACCGGCATTGGAAGTTGGCGGTCGACGGCGACGTCGCAACGTTGACGATGGACGTCGATGAGAACGGCGGATTGTTCGAGGGTTATCAGCTCAAGCTGAACTCCTACGATCTCGGAGTCGATATCGAACTCGCCGATGTGGTGCAGCGGCTGCGCTTCGAGCATCCCGGCGTGAAAGCCGTCGTGATGCGCTCGGGCAAGAACCGCGTGTTCTGCGCCGGCGCGAACATCCGGATGCTCGCCGGCGCGACGCACGCGCATAAAGTCAACTTCTGCAAATTCACCAACGAGACCCGCAACGGCCTCGAAGACTCCAGCGAGAATTCCGGCCAGCGTTTCATCACGGTCGTCAACGGCACGGCCGCCGGCGGCGGTTACGAATTGGCGCTCGCGACCGATCACATCATTATGGCGGATGACGGCTCGGCCGCGGTGGCGCTGCCCGAGGTGCCGCTACTCGCGGTGCTGCCCGGCACCGGCGGCCTCACGCGCGTGGTGGACAAGCGCAAGGTGCGCCGCGACCATGCGGATTATTTCTGCACCATCGAGGAAGGCATCAAGGGCAAGCGCGCCGTGCAATGGCGCTTCGTCGATGAGATCGCAGCGAATTCTAAAATAGAGGCCAAGGTCGCGGAGCGTGCGAAGGAATTCGCCGCGATGTCGAAGCGCAACGGCGACGGGCAGGGCGTCACGTTGTCGCCGCTGAACCGCACGATCGACGGCAACGGCATCCGATATGGTTTCGTCAGCGTGGACATCGACCGCGCGGCGCGCACCGCGACGATCAGCATCACAGCGCCTGACAAAGCCGCGCCGGCCGACGTGCCCGGCATGGTTGCGCAGGGCACAGCGTTCTGGCCGTTGCAGGCCGCGCGCGAACTCGACGACGCGATCTTGCATCTGCGCATCAACGAACTCGAAATCGCGATGCTGGTGTTCAAGTCGCACGGCGACAGCGCGAACGTGCTCTCGCACGACGCGTTTCTCGACGCCAACAAGACGCATTGGTTGACCAACGAAATCAGGCATTACTGGAAACGCGTGCTGAAGCGCATCGACGTCACCTCGCGCACGCTGGTGACGCTGGTCGAGCCCGGCTCGTGCTTTGCCGGCACGCTCGCCGAATTGGTGTTCGCGGCGGACCGCTCCTACATGTTGGTGGGCCAGCGCGACGGCGACAACCGCGCGCCGCCGGCGATCGTATTGTCGGCGATGAATTTCGGACCGTATCCGATGAGCCATGGGCTGACGCGTTTGCAATCGCGTTTTCAAGCCGAGCCGTCCGACGTCGAGACCGCACAGGCGCGGATCGGCGACGCGCTCGATGCGGAGGCGGCCGACGAGTTGGGTCTCGTGACGTTCGCGCTCGACGACATCGACTGGGATGACGAGGTCCGCGTCTTCATGGAGGAGCGCACGTCGTTCTCTCCGGACTCGCTGACCGGCATGGAAGCCAATCTGCGTTTCGTCGGACCCGAGACGATGGAATCGAAAATCTTCTCGCGGCTGACGGCGTGGCAGAACTGGATTTTCCAGCGGCCCAACGCGGTCGGCGAGACCGGTGCGCTGCGGCGCTATGGCAGCGGCGTGAAAGCCGAGTTCGATATGACGCGGGTGTGAATCGTCCCGGGCGAGCGCGTGACGCAGTCACGCGCGCAGACCCGGGACCGTACCAATGACTGATTGTAAGAAGATTCGCGTTGAAACGGTCCCGGCTCTGCGATGCATCGCTTCGCGCTGCATCTGGTCCGGGACAAGAGGCCTCACAGGAGCCACCGATGAACATCATGAACGTGGACTACTCGACCAAGATTCCCAACAACGTGAATCTCACCGAAGACCGTCAGGTGCTTAAGGCGCTCGAAGGCTGGCACCCCGGCTATCTCGACTGGTGGAACGACATGGGGCCGGAGGGCTTCCAGGAATCGCTCGTGTATCTGCGCACTGCCGTCTCGGTCGATCCCAAGGGCTGGGCCAAGTTCGACTACATCAAGATGCCGGACTACCGCTGGGGCATTCTGCTGGCGCCGCCTGAGGACAACCGCAAAATCCCGTTCGGCGCGCACAAGGGCGAACCCGTGTGGCAGGACGTGCCCGGCGAATATCGCGCCATGCTCCGCCGCCTCGTCGTGATCCAGGGCGACACCGAGCCGGCGTCGGTCGAGCAGCAGCGCCATCTCGGCAAGACCGCGCCGTCGCTCTACGACATGCGCAACCTGTTCCAGATCAACGTCGAGGAGGGCCGCCATCTCTGGGCGATGGTCTACCTGCTGCACAAGTATTTCGGCCGTGACGGCCGCGACGAGGCCGACGACATGCTGCGCCGCCGCTCCGGCAGCAAGGACGCGCCGCGCATGCTCGGCGCCTTCAACGAGGCGACGCCGGACTGGCTGTCGCTGTTCATGTTCACCTTCTTCACCGACCGCGACGGCAAGATGCAGCTCGAGTCGCTGGCGCAATCGGGCTTCGATCCGCTGTCACGCACCTGCCGATTCATGCTGACCGAGGAGGCGCATCACATGTTCGTCGGCGAGACCGGCATCGGCCGCGTCGTGCAGCGCACTTGCGAAGCGATGAAGGCCGCCGGCGTCGAGGACG
>JANMAN010000364.1:0-2945 GCA_031359885.1 Tardiphaga sp.
GCGCCGAGATAGGCGCGACGAACGAAATCGGAATCGCTGAGCACGGCATGGTCGCCGCTGAACACGGTGTGGCCGTTGGCGAGCAGCAGGCCGCGGGTGGCGATGTCGAGGCAGGACGCGTTCTGCTCGACGAGCAGGATCGACGCACCCTCGCGTCCGATCCGTGCCAGTTGCTCGAACACCAGCTGCGTCATCAGCGGCGAGAGGCCGAGCGACGGCTCGTCGAGCATCAGCAGCTTGGGCGTGTTCATCATCGCCCGGCCAATGGCGAGCATCTGCTGTTCGCCGCCGCTCATCGTGCTCGCGGTCTGACGCCGCCGATCCGCCAGTTTGGGAAACAATTCGTAGACCCGGTCGCGCGATTGGACGAGCGTGCCGGGAGCGCGCTGGCGAATGAAACTGACGTCGAGGTTTTCTTCGACGGAGAGACTCGAAAAGATACGGCGTCCTTCCGGCACGTGAGAGACCCCGAGGCGGGCGACTTCGTCGGGCCGCAGCCCTGCAAGCGAACGGCCTTCCGACGTCACCTGGCCGCCGACCGGCGTTTGCAGCCCTGAAATGGTCCGCAACACGCTGGTCTTGCCGGCACCATTCGCACCGAGCAGGACAAATGTTTCGCCCGGCTCGACCGTGAAGGAAACGTCATGGACGGCGACCAGGTCGCCGTACGCGACGCGCAGGTTATCGACAGTCAGCAGCGTCATGGCGCGGGCCGATGCTTCGAGCCGAGATAGGCCTCGATGACCACCGGGTCCGCGGCGACTTGCGCCGGCGGCCCGTCGGCAATGAGCGATCCGTGCTGGAGAACGATCAACCGCTGAGCCATCGCCATCACGACCGGCATGACATGCTCGACGACGATGATGGTCAAGCCGGCGCGATTGAGCGCCAGAATTTCCTCGACCACTTCGTCGGCTTCGTCGCGAGTCAGCCCGGAAAGGCTCTCGTCGAGCATCAGCAGCCTGCAACGGCCGGCAATAGCCCGCCCGATCTCGATCTTCTTGCGATCCGGAAGCGTGATCTCGGACGGATATTTCTTCGCTTGCGCGGTCAGGCGCAACTTTTCGAGAACAGAGGCCACTTCGTCTTTCCAGTTGCCGTCCGTAACGCATTGTTGAGCGGCGACGGCAATGTTCTGCTCAACCGTCAGCGCATTGAAGAGACGAATCTTTTGAAAGGTGCGGCACAGCCCGCTTCGACGGCGGAGATAGGGCGGGACCGACGTGATATCGGTGCCGTAAAAAGCTACTTGCCCGCTGCTCGGTGGTATGTTGCCGCTGATCAGTTCGAACAACGTCGATTTGCCGGCGCCGTTGGGTCCGATCAAACCGACGACTTCCTGCGCTCGCACGGAGAACGACACGTCGCGCACGGCGGTCAACCCTCCGAAGTGCTTGTGTATTCCGCTGACTTGCAGCACGACGGAGTCGGAGGTCGAGGCGTTCAATGGCCGCCTCGCGATGTCGACGCGCGGGAGCCTTGACGGCGCGAATTGAGCAGCCCGAGAATACCGGACGGCGCCTTGAACACAATGAACAGAAGCACCAGCCCGTATGCCAATACGTCGACGCCGGGCAGGTCGAGAGCCGCAGACAAGATGTTCGTTCCCTCGTTCAACAAAATCATGATCACGCCTCCGATGATCGGCCCCCCCGCGGTGGCCAGGCCGCCGATCAGTGCGGGCAATTGGATCTGGATCGCCTGGGCGAGCCCGAAGGCGGTGCCCGGATCGATGGAAAGATAGAACTGCACGTGCAAAGTACCTGCCAGCGACGTCATGGCGGCGCTGAGCAGGAATGCCAATATCTTGGTGCGATATATATTGACCCCGGACGCCGACGCTGCTTCCTCGTCGTCGCGTACCGCCTGCAGCGACAGGCCGAAGTTGCCGCGCAACAGCCAGCGCGTGATCAGGAAATAGACGACGACCACCGCCAGCGTGATCCAAAGGAAGGCTTGGGGCTCCCGCCATTGCATCACGGCCGGCGCGGTGCCGCGGAATTGAAGCGCAAGTCCGGTATCACCGCCAGTCAGCGCCACGTAATACCGGCTGAGCTTTTCGAACGCGAGCGATATGACGACGGTCGCCAGGGCAAAGTAAATGCCGCGCAGCCTGAAGGTGATGATCCCGATGATGAGTGCCACCACTGCGGCGATGACCGCGGCGACCCATGTGCCGATCCACGGCGTGACGCCGAGGTCGTTGAACAGCAGGCCCGTCGCATAGGCACCGATTCCAAAGAACACGCCATGCCCCAATGACATCTGTCCCCCGATGCCGGCGATGATGTTCCAGGCCTGTCCGAGTGCGATGAGGAGCAGCACGCGCACCATCAGCGCGACGACATAGGAATTGACGAACGGCAGCAGCGGAACGCAGGCCACGCATAGAACGAACAGCAACAGTCCATACGTCGTCAGACGCTGGCGCGACCAGCCGGTCCGTGCCAGGATCGGCGGCGCCCCGGATGCCGGTTCGAGAGGCAATTGCCCTGTGCTCATCGTTCCACCATGTCAATGTGCGGACTTCCGTCCGAAGAGCCCGTACGGCCGGAAAGCGAGAAGGAGGATCAGCAGGACATAGAGCGGGACATCCTGCAAGGCGGATGTCCAAACCACGCTCGTGACCTGCTGGACAACCCCGCAGATGATGCCCCCGATGAACGCGCCGCCGACACTGCCCAGTCCACCGAGCACGGTTGCGATCAGGGCGATCGGCATCAAGGCGAAGCCGACATGGGGGCTTACCGGGTAATACGAAACCAGCACGGCGCCGGCGATGCCCGCCAGGGCCCCGGAACACGCGAACGCCGTGACATTGATGAAATCGGCGTTCAGACCCACCACCCGCGCCGCCTCGGGATCGTCGGCAACCGCACGGATCGACTTGCCCCATGGCGTGCCTTGCAGCACCAATTCGATCGCCGCGACGCAGACGAGGGAAA
>JANMAN010000195.1:0-1526 GCA_031359885.1 Tardiphaga sp.
GTGCTGCCGATCACGCCCGACAAGGTCGACTACATGGACGTGTCGCCGAAACAGCTCGTTTCGGTCGCCGCGGCGCTGATCCCGTTCCTTGAGAACGACGACGCCAACCGCGCGCTGATGGGCTCGAACATGCAGCGTCAGGCCGTGCCGTTGGTGCGTGCCGAAGCGCCGTTCGTCGGCACCGGCATGGAAGGCGTGGTCGCCCGCGACTCGGGCGCCGCGATCGCCGCACGCCGCACCGGCACGATCGATCAGATCGACGCCACGCGTATCGTCATCCGCGCGACGGAAGACCTCGATCCCACCAAGTCGGGCGTCGATATCTATCGCCTGATGAAATATCAGCGCTCGAACCAGTCGACCTGCATCAACCAGCGTCCGCTGGTGAAGGTCGGCGACATGGTGCGCAAGGGCGACATCATCGCGGACGGTCCTTCGACCGACCTCGGCGAACTCGCGCTCGGCCGCAACGTGCTGGTCGCGTTCATGCCGTGGAATGGCTACAACTTCGAGGACTCGATCCTGCTCTCGGAGCGGATCGTGAAGGACGACGTGTTCACCTCCATTCACATCGAAGAGTTCGAAGTAATGGCGCGCGACACCAAGCTCGGCCCCGAGGAAATCACGCGCGACATTCCGAACGTGTCGGAAGAAGCGCTGAAGAACCTCGACGAAGCCGGCATCGTCTACATCGGCGCGGAAGTGCGCGCGGGTGACATCCTCGTCGGCAAGATCACGCCGAAGGGCGAAAGCCCGATGACGCCGGAAGAAAAACTTCTCCGCGCCATCTTCGGTGAAAAGGCATCGGACGTTCGCGATACCTCGCTCCGCGTGCCGCCCGGCGTGCAGGGCACCATCGTCGAAGTCCGCGTCTTCAATCGGCATGGCGTCGACAAGGACGAGCGCGCTCTGGCGATCGAACGGGAAGAAATCGAACGTCTCGCCAAGGACCGCGACGACGAACAGGCGATCTTGGACCGCAACGTCTACGGCCGTCTGTCGGACCTGATGGAGAACAAGGTCGGCGTTGCCGGACCGAAGGGCTTTAAGAAGGACAGCAAGATCACCAAGGCGGTGCTGGAAGAGTATCCGCGTTCGCAGTGGTGGATGTTCGCGTCGTCGAACGACAAGCTGATGGCCGAGATCGAGGCCATGCGGAAGCAGTACGACGAGTCGAAGAAGGGCCTCGAACAGCGCTTCCTCGACAAGGTCGAAAAGCTGCAGCGCGGCGACGAACTGCCGCCGGGCGTGATGAAGATGGTCAAGGTCTTCGTCGCGGTGAAGCGCAAGATCCAGCCGGGCGACAAGATGGCTGGACGCCACGGCAACAAGGGCGTCGTGTCGAAGATCGTGCCGGTGGAAGACATGCCGTTCCTTGAAGACGGCACGCATGCCGACATCGTGCTCAATCCGCTCGGCGTGCCGAGCCGCATGAACGTCGGACAGATCCTCGAAACGCACATGGGCTGGGCCTGCCGTGGTCTCGGGCGCATGATCGACGAGGCGCTGCAGACCTACCATGCCAC
>JANMAN010000205.1:0-4872 GCA_031359885.1 Tardiphaga sp.
CGCCGCCGAGCCCGGCCTGATGCCGCAAGCCCAGGCCTCGCTCGCCGCAGCAAGCTGCAAGGTCCAAACCGACGCACCCGCGCAGGCCCCGCAAGCAAAGCGGTAGTAATACCGTCTCGATAAGGCGCTCTCTTCAACGAAGCCGCGTTTTGAGACAGCATCAGAAACACGGCCCGTAAGTGGTCAACCCAACGATCACAACAAGGCGTCGCGTTCGGCCTTCAAAAAGGCAATGAGCCTTTCAGTGAATTTGCCGGGTGCCCGGCCGGCGCTCACGAGCAACATCGTCTCGATCGGGAGCGCGGGCGTAAACGGCCTTAACACGATGGGCAGTTCGGTGAGGTCGCGCGCCGGAATAGGATCGACGATCGCGATCCCCAATTTCTCGGCCACGAGAGCGCAGCGAGCCGCCGTATACTGCGTCGTAAAAACGAAGCGCGGTACGATCCCGCAACGCGCGAAGGCGGCCTCGATCGCGTTTTGAAACGTGCCGGCCGCCCCAGCGATCAACGGCTCATTCTCAAGATCCTGCACGCGGATGCTGCGTTTACGGCTGAGAGGATGCAACCGGGGCAACGCGCACACCGCGTCGATGGTCAGAAACGGTTCGGCTTCGACGCCCGTGTAGCCGGACCTCGGCCGAACGAGTCCGATGTCGCATTGACCTGTGGAAGCCCACGACCAGATCGTATCGGGCCCAGGCTCGTGAATAGAGACGCGCGTATCCGGACATTCCTCGCTAAAGCGCCGGATCGCGCGCGGCAACAATCGCGATGCCAAAGATGGCTGGCACGCAACGCGCAGTGCGCCGGTGCCGCGTTCTCGGATTTGTCGCGCTGCGTGCCGCAGATGGTCAAGACCGGCATAGGTTTGTTCGACTTCGTGAGCGAACGCCTCGCCCTCTTGCGTCGGGGTGACGCTTCCATGGCCGCGCTCGAACAATGCAAAGCCGAGGTCGGTCTCAAGTTGCGCAATGGCCCGGCTAACCGACGGCTGCCCAACGCCAAGCGCCGCGGCGGCCCGCGTCATGCCGCCGTGCCGCAATACAGCCCGGAATAGATCAAGATGCGATGGGTTTATCATGCCTGTTCTGCATGGAAACGACCAATTTTGATATTTGACAGCATGGTAGTCCATTGGTTGTCAATGGTGAGGGGACACAATTCGAAAATGTATGCGTCGCCGTTGCAATCGCTTGTGCTGGGATGCCTATCGATGACTCATCTTCTCGTCGGATCAACTCTTGCAGCCCTTGCAGGGGCCAGCCTCGTCGTCCAGCAGGCTTTGAACGCCAACCTGCGCATCGCCCTCGGTTCGGCTGTGTGGTCCGGCTTCATGAGCTACTTTGTTGGCTTGGTCTGCATGCTGCTTCTGGCCCTCGCTTTGCGAGACCCGGTGCCGTCCGCGAGCGTGGCCGTTCGTATTCCGTGGTGGGCGTGGAGCGGAGGCCTGTTCGGCGCGATCTTCGTCGCCCTCTCGATCCAGCTCGTTCCACAATTGGGAGCCGCGACGTTCATCGCGCTTCTCATCGCGGGTCAGATGCTGGCGTCAGTAGCGATGGACCATTTCGGCGTGCTCGGTCTGATGCAACGATCGGTTGACCTGCCGCGCGTGATCGGCAGCGTACTTCTGACCGGCGGCGTCATTCTTATCAAACGCTAGGTGCGCAGAACGAGTTTGAATGATTGACCGGAGACGCGATCAAATGTCAGGCCCCGACAACGATGCCGTCGTTACAGCGCTCGAAGCCCTGCGTAACTTGTATGGAACGCCCGGCCAAGCATCTCTTTTGAAAGAGATCGACTATATCCACCCGCTCTACAGGGCTTTTATCGAGGCATCGCCGTTCGCCGTTTTAGCGACCGCAGGAGCCGGAGGTCTCGATGCGTCTCCACGCGGCGACGGCGCCGGATTTGTTCACGTCGAAAACGACAGACGACTGCTTCTGCCCGATCGCCGGGGAAACAACAGGGTCGATACGTTGGAGAATATTCTCGTCGATCCACGGATTGGAATTCTGTTTCTGATCCCCGGTATCGGCGAAACGCTGCGCGTGAACGGCACGGCGAAGATCAGCGTGAGCGAGGCGCATCTGGACCGATTTGTCGTGGCCAATCAGCGCCCGCGTTCCGTCTTGCAAATTGACGTAACCGCTGTTTATTTTCAATGCTCTCGCGCGATTGTCCGCTCGAACCTTTGGGATCCAGCGTCGCGACTCGAACGTTCGCAGCTCCCGAGCACTGGAACGATGCTCGCGGAAATCAGCAAAAATCGGATCGATGCGGAAACATACGATAAGGAGTTGCCGGATCGCGTGAAAATGACTCTCTACTGAGCGTGTGCGGGCAGCGGCGCGTAACCCCTACCCTTTCGAGACCACGGCCTTGCCGAGCACCGACTGGAAGATCACCGGCGGGTTGTCCGCGCGCAGCGCGAGTTCGGTGATCAGCATCTCGGCATTGGCGGCGATCCTATCCGGCGCGTGGACCACGAGCCGCTCCAGCGCCCACCGATACGACGCAATGCGCCGGTGCAGGCATTGCTGCACCCATTGCACGATCAGCACGTTTTCTTCCATGCGCGCGATCGCATCGTCGCGTTCGCGCGGTGCGAGTTCGATGAATTTCAAGGCGGCGTTCCGCTTCTTGTCCAGTTCGAGCACGCGCTCAGCGGCGGCATAAAACGGATCGAAGCGCACGAGGTCGTCGCGCACGTCGTCCATCAATTGCGAATAGCGCGAGGTGTGCGAGCGATGCGGCTCGTCGATCAGCATGCGGCCATAGGCGGTGCGGTCGAACACGACATCCTGCCGCCAGGGCGACGGCAGCGGCTGGTAATTGCCGAACACCGATTTCCACGCCGGGCGCGAGCGCGGCGGCTCGATCAGCGGAAAGGCTTCGTCACGAAGCTGGCGTTCTTTGTCGGTGAGTTGGAATTGCGAGGCCGGCAATCCGACGCTGCCGGTGGCTTCCGCGCCGATCCAGCGATGCATGTCGTCGCTGCGCGCACCGGGTCGCACGCGGCCGAAGTCGCCGCCGGCGCAGCCGCCGAGCAGAGCGCCTGTCAGCAGCGCCAGCATAAGAAGCAGGCGCCTCTTCATCATCGTACTTTACGACCGCGCGCGGCGTTTGCGGCCGCGCTTTGGCGCCGTGGTCTCGTCCGGCGCGCCGCCGTTGTTGGTCTCGTCGGTCTGCCGCTCGATGCGGATCGCGGGAAGGATCAGCACCTGCGCCAGTTCCCCGCGCGACGCGACCTTTGTGCCCGCGCGCAGCGCTGACGCCGCCGGGAATGCAATGATGATGCCCATATCGCTCTCTCCGCGCCGCATCGTCCGAATGTGGGCGGCGCTGAGGCAATTAAGGACAGGCATGGTTAATGCGCGCTTAATGCCGCGCCTCCGGATGCACGATCGTCGAAAGCGATGCTTTTTCTTCAGGCCTTGTTGTCCTTAACGCGTCCTTAAAAAGAGCCTCGTAGGGTCGCGTGACGATGTAACCGGCTGCGTAACCCGATCATGAGCACACACGCGATGTTTCCAGGCTTCGACGGGTTGATGACGCTGTCGCGCCGCGAAGGCGTCGATGTCCGCCCGACGCTTTTACGCGTGCTGACCGACCTTTACGTGCAGGCGCGCGCTCACACGCCGGACGAAGAACGCCAATTCGTCGAACTGGCCTCGCGGCTGATCGATCACGTCGACGACGCGACGCGTGCTGCCGTGCGCGCGCGGCTCTCGATCTACCCGCAGACGCCGCCGGCGTTGCTCGCACAGCTTGCCTTGCCGGGGGCGCGTCCGGACCCGATCGCGGACGAGCCTGATGTGCCGATGACCCGCCCGTCGTCGCATATGACGATGGCGCCGAACGATGCCGCCGACATCAGCGCGATGTTCTTCGCCGCCAATCGCAGCGAGCGCGGCCTCATTCTCGTGAACCTGCTCGGCACACCGCTGAAGCCCGCGTCCCGCATCCTCGAAAGTCGCGCCGCACGCGCCATCGCGACGCTGGAAACCGCCGCCTTCGCCGCCGACACCGATGCGTTCGCGCGCGAACTGTCCAGCGCGTTGATGCTGCCGTCCGACACCA
Organism: Tardiphaga sp.; assembly: GCA_031359885.1. Classification (GTDB taxonomy): domain Bacteria; phylum Pseudomonadota; class Alphaproteobacteria; order Rhizobiales; family Xanthobacteraceae; genus Tardiphaga. Next base: position 4,086 of record JANMAN010000205.1, read on the forward strand.
CCGCCCGCGTGATCGCCGACCCCGGCCGCGAACCGCTCGCCTGCGCGCTGAAAGCTCTCGGCATGCCCGCCCAGATCTTTCAGCGCGTGCTGATGTTCCTCGATCCGGCATTCGGCGTGTCGGTCGAGAACGTCTACCGGCTGTCGCGGTTCTACGACGTGCTGAGCGAACGCGCGTCGCTCATCATGCTGGCGGCGTGGCGCGGGTCGTCGGCCGTGGCAACGCGCGCGACCTATAAGCCCGCCCTCTATGACGACGAGCGCGGGCGCGTGCGAACATCGACGCCGCAGGCGCGGCCGGCCGTTCAGCCCGGAGCGGTCGCGATCCCGAAATTTTCGCGCGGACAGTAACGTCCGTCTCGGCGTTCGACGGGCCTTAGCCTTTGACGACTTCGAGAAAATGCCGCCCGGCTTTGTCCTCGATCTCGACGATCCATGCGTCGGGATCAAACTTGATTTCACGCGCGAGGCGTTCCTCGATGGATTGCTCGGGCGCGGGCTGCGGCGGCGACGGCGAAAACACGCGATCTTCCGGCCGCGCGTCTTCGTAGAACGACATCGGCGCGGGCGCGTAGAGCATTGCGTTGCCGTCGAGCAGCGCGAGCTTGACGAACACCGCGCCGGCCTCTTCCGCGCCGCGCTTGCGCACCGCGCCGAACACGCCTTCGCTCTGGCAGCGGCGCAGATAGGCTGCCACCCATATCGACGATTTCAGTCTCATGCGCGCGACGATAAACGCCCTCTACGACAGAAACCAGAGTTCAGCTTCAACGGCGCATCATCGGCAG
>JANMAN010000210.1:0-2106 GCA_031359885.1 Tardiphaga sp.
GTCGCGGCAGCGCTCGCCGGAAATGATGCCGTTGAAGAGGGGGGTGTGGGTCATGGGGACCATGGCTGGACTCTTTTTGTTAGGCTCAAGCTGGGCGTCATTGCGAGGAGCGGCATTTCTCGGATCCGAGAAATGTAAGCGACGAAGCAATCCAGTTTTTTCTTATTTGGAAAAAAACTGGATTGCTTCGCACGGTCGTCCCTCAGCAAGAGCTGACGGACGACCGGCTCGCAATGACCAACTCACACATCCGCAAACTTCGGCGCGCGCTTTTCGATATTCGCGCGCACGGACTCGGTCTGGTTCGGCTGACCCATCAAGGCCTGCTGCTCGACGGATTCGGCCATCAGCGCCGGGCCGGGATCGCCGCCGAGATTGTTGAACAGCCGCTTCGCGGCGCGGATCGCGTCCGGGCTCTTGCCGGCGATCTCGCGCGCGGTCGCCATCGCCTCTTTGTAGGGGTCGTCGCAGACGCGCGTGGCGAGGCCGTACTCGTACGCTTGCGTGCCGGAGAAAATGCGCCCGGTGAATGTCAGGTCGCGCAGGATGTCGTCGCGCACCAGCCGCGCCAGGATCGGCGTGCCCGCCATGTCGGGCACCAGGCCCCATTTGATTTCGAGGATCGACAGTTTTGTATCGGGCGCCACGAAGCGCATATCCGCGCCGAGCGTCAGTTGGAAGCCGCCGCCGAGCGCCACGCCATGAACGGCGGCGATGACCGGCACCGGCAATTCGCGCCAGCCCCAGACGGCATATTGCGGATCGTTGACGAGGCCTCGCGTGCGATCGACGAGGCTGCCGAGGCGGCCGGAGCCCTTGCCTTCCTTCATGGTCTCGAAGCGCGACGTATCGAGCCCGGCGCAGAACGCGCGCCCCTCGCCCGACAGCACGACGCAGCGCAGGCCTGTCTCGATCTTGAGCCGGTCGCAGGTCGCGGTCAGCGCATCGAACATCGCGAAATCGAGCGCGTTCATCTTGTCCGCACGGACCAGCCGCACATCCGCGACGCCGTCCGTTATCGTGACCTTGATGCGATCCTCATGACCCATGGCGATCCCTCCCCGATTTTGCTTTTGCGGCTTTACAGAAGTGTTTCGCCGGGTTTTAGTCAACCAACTAATTAACGCAATGACATTTTGAGGGGAAACGCATGTTCACATCAAATCTGCTGGCCGGGCGGAAAATTCTCGTCACCGGCGGCGGCACCGGCCTCGGCCGCGCGATGTCCGAAAAATTCCTGCAACTTGGCGCGGAGGTCCACATCTGCGGTCGCCGCAAGATCGTCTGCGACGAAACCGCGACCGAATTGATGGACGCGCATGGCGGCCGCGTCGTCAGCCACGGCATCGACATTCGCGATTCCGCCGGCGTCGACAACATGATCGAGACGATCTTTGCCGATGGGCCGCTGACCGATCTGATCAACAACGCCGCCGGCAATTTCATTTCGCGCAGCCAGGATTTGACGCCGCGCGGTTTCGACGCCGTGGCGAATATCGTCATGCACGGCACGTTCTATGTGACGCACGCGGTCGGTCGGCGCTGGATCGCAGGCGGCACGCGCGGCAACGTCGTCTCGATCACCACGACGTGGGTGCGCAACGGCAGCCCCTATGTGGTGCCGTCCGCGATGAGCAAATCCGCGATCCACGCGATGACGATGTCGCTGGCCGCAGAATGGGGCCGCTACGGCATTCGCCTCAACACGATCGCGCCCGGCGAAATCCCGACCGAGGGCATGAGCAAGCGCATTAAGCCCGGCGACGAGGCCGGCGCACGGACCATCAAGATGAATCCGATGGGCCGCGTCGGCACGATGGAAGAACTGCAAAACGTCGCGGTGTTTCTGATTTCGGGCGGCTGCGACTGGATCAACGGCGAGACTATCGCGATGGACGGCGCGCAAGGGCTGGCGATGGGCGGCAATTTCTATCAGCTCCGCGACTGGTCCGACGACGACTGGACCGCCGCGCGGGACTCGATCAAGGCACAGAACGACAAGGACCGCGCGAAGCGGGGGTAGTCAGTTTGCCATTGCGAGGCGATGTCGGTCCTCGTTTTCGAGGACCGACATCGACGAAGCAAACCAGTCTTATGCAAGAAAAT
>JANMAN010000228.1:0-4605 GCA_031359885.1 Tardiphaga sp.
AGGTCGTAGTTGCCTTCGGCGGCATGAAACAGCGCTTCCGCCGGATTCGGCTCGACATCGACAGTGTGCTCGGTGGCGAGAACGGGCGCAAGCCGTTCATAGGACGACGCCCGGTCATCGACCAGCAGCACACGACCGCCCATCCCGAGATCGGCGATGGCGCGGCGTTCCGGCGCCTGCACGCCGATTTCCTTCGTGGTCAGCGCGCGCATCCGCAATTCGTCGGTCATCATCTTCAGCCGCGTCAGCGAGCGTACGCGCGCGATCAGCACGACGTCGGACACCGGCTTGGTCAGGAAATCATCCGCGCCGGCTTCGAGCCCGCGGACGCGATCGGCAGGGCTGTCGAGCGCCGTCACCATCACGACAGGAATGAAATGCGTGGCCGGATCGGCCTTTAGACGGCGGCAGACCTCGAAGCCGTCGATGTCGGGCATCATCACGTCGAGCAGGATGATATCGCATTCGGCGCGCGCGCAAATCTCCAGCGCCTGCGTGCCGTTGCAGGCCGTGACGACGTCGAAATACTCAGCCGACAGCCGCGCTTCCAACAGCTTCACATTGGCCGGAATATCATCGACGACGAGAACGCGTGCGGACATCAATAGACTCCTTAGCCGATAAAGCGCCGAACCGTTTCAATGAATTTTCCGACCGAAATCGGTTTCGACAAATAGGCCTCGCAGCCGCCTTCGCGGATACGTTCCTCGTCGCCCTTCATCGCAAACGCGGTGACGGCGACAACCGGGATCGACCGCAATTCCGGATCGTCCTTGATCCAGCGCGTCACTTCGAGACCGGACACCTGCGGCAATTGGATATCCATCAAGATCAGATCGGGACGATTTTTGCGCACGAGTTCGAGGGCTTCGAACCCGTTGCTGGTGCCGGAGGTCTCGTAGCCGTGCGCCTCAAGCAGATCGCGAAAGAGCTTCATATTGAGCTCGTTGTCTTCGACGATCAGGACGGTTTTCGCCATCCCGCCCCTCCGTTTGTTAGATTGATGCGCGCATCGGTTCGATCGCCGCCACGAGGCGTCGCCGAACTCTGTCGATCGAGGTCTCAAAATAGGAGCTAATTCGCTTCAATCCGTTAAGATGATGCGCCCGGAATGCCCGCACCCCGTACTTGTTGAATAAGGCTTCGCAGACTCGGACATGATGGTTAAAATAGAACCGATATCTGACGGAAAGGCAAACGGCGGCAATGGCCAAACCGCGACATAATCCTCGGGAAGTCGCTGAAATCGTAGCGGTTCAGGCGTTGGGCTTCATCGCCGGCGAGCCCGAGCGGCTAGGCGCGTTCCTGTCCGAAAGCGGGATCGGCCCGGAGACCTTGCGCGCCGCCGCGGGCGACCCGCAATTTCTCGGCAGCGTGCTCGATTTCATCCTGCGCGACGACGCGACGGTGACTGCTTTTTCGACGGCCTCCGACCTGCATCCGACGACGATCGCCGCGGCGCGGCAAGCACTCGACGATCAGGCTCTGGGTAACGGTCAGTGGGAGCGCGACGTGCCGTGAGCACGCCTGCGCCAGAGGCGTGCGAGCCGCGCTGCTTCTGCCGCGACTGTCTGGCCGATCAGGATTTCGCCGCGCGGCGCTGCACGGCGTGCGGCTCTCCCCGCCTCGTTCGACATCAAGCGCTGTCGACGCTGACGCTCGCCCATATCGACTGCGATGCGTTCTACGCCACCGTCGAGAAGCGCGACAATCCAGCGCTTGTCGATCAGCCCGTCATCATCGGCGGCGGAAAGCGCGGCGTGGTGGCGGCTGCCTGCTACATCGCGCGGACCTTCGGCGTGCGCTCGGCGATGCCGATGTTCAAAGCGCTCGCGCTGTGTCCGCATGCCGTCGTGGTGCGGCCCGACATGGCGAAATATGTCCGCGTCGGCCGCGAGGTCCGGCATGCGATGCAGACGCTGACGCCGTTGGTCGAGCCGCTGTCGATCGACGAGGCGTTCCTCGATCTCGCTGGCACGCAACGCTTGCACGGCATGATCCCGGCCAAGGTGCTGGCGCGTTTCGCCGCGCAGATCGAGCGCGATGTCGGCATCAGCGTGTCGGTCGGGCTGTCCTGCAACAAGTTTCTCGCCAAGATCGCGTCCGATCTCGACAAACCGCGCGGATTTGCAACGCTAAGTCAGAACGACGCAGTCGCGCTGCTGCGCGAGCGCCCGGTCGGCTTCATTTTCGGCGTCGGGCTGGCAACGCAGGAACGCCTGTCGCAGAAGGGTTTTCGCGTCATCGGCGATTTGCAGCGCGCGGACCCGATCGAGCTGATGAAGCAGTTCGGCGGCGAAGGCCAACGGCTGTGGCGGCTGGCGCGCGGCATCGACGATCGCCGCGTCGTCGCCGATCGCGGCGCGAAGACGATCTCAAACGAGACCACGTTCGAATCCGACATCCGCGATTTCGCGCCGCTTGAAAAAATCCTGTGGCGACTCTGCGAGAAAGTCTCGTCGCGTTTGAAAAGCGGCGGCTATGCGGGCGCAACGATCACGCTCAAATTGAAGACGGCGGAATTCCGCCAACGCACGCGTTCGCAATCGATCCAGGCACCGACGCAAATGGCCGCGAAGATTTTCGCGACCGCGCGCGAAATGCTGGCGAAGGAAATCGACGGCACCGCGTTTCGTCTGATGGGCGCCGGCGTCAGCGCGCTTGCGCCGGGATCGCGCTTCGATGCCACCGATATGCTGGATCGCCGCTCGACCCACGCCGAGCGCGCAATGGACGATCTGCGCAAACGGTTCGGCGACGCCGCCGTCATTCGTGGCATCGCCTATGACGGTCCGGAAAAAACGAACGACTAGCTCAGTTCTTGGTGATGACCCGGACCAGATCGCGGGGATGCGCAAAGTCGAGTTGGAAGCGCACGCGCTCGTCGAGCATGTCGGGATCGACGCGCTCGTTGCGCAGCAGCGACACGCGCTGCTCGCCTTCGGCGCGCTCCTTCTTCAACCGCGCCAATTCGGAGGTCAGCGCGATGATCTCCTGATCCAGCTCCTGCCGAGCGTTCAGGCCATATTTGCCGGTATAGGCGTTGACGCCGAAATAGCCGATCATCGCCGCCGCCATCGCATAAAGGATGACGCCGGTGAGCAGCGATTTCAATCGTGTGCGCGAGACCATGCGCGACACGATGAATTGGTCCGGTTAATGCGGCGCTAAAATTCTCGTCAATCCGGGCCAGCGCCGCGAAACGGCATCGCGGTATTTGGGCCCAGGCCCCGAATGACGGACGTCAGCCCTTATAGGTCGCGACCCACTTGTCCCATGCAACGAGATACTGTTTCAGGAAATCGCGCAGCGAATCCTTCGCCAGGTCGCCCTTGTCGTCGAAAGCATCGCCGACGCCGCCGAGATACATTTCCGGCTGCTGCATGATCGGTCCCGAAATGCCCGGCAGGATCTGTTGCAGATGCTTGACGGCGGACACGCCACCCTGCGCGCCCGGCGAATTGCCGATGATGCCGACCGGACGGCCGTTCAACGAGCTTTGGCCGTAAGGGCGCGATGCGATGTCGAGCGCGTTCTTCAGCACGCCGGGTATCGAGCGATTGTATTCCGGCGTCACGATCAACACGCCGTCGGCGGCCTTGATCGTCTCGCGCAGCTTGACCCAATCGGCTGGCGGACTGGCCTCGTGGTCCTGATTGAAGAACGACAGGCCGTCCAACGTGACGATGTCGAGCTTCAACGTGTCGGGTGCGAGCTTGACCAGGGCTTTGGCGATCGTGAGCGAGAAAGCCTCTTTGCGAAGGCTGCCGACGATGACGGCGATGGTGTGCGGGGTGGCCATGGGTGAAGTCCTTTTTGTCGGCACGCGATATGTCCAGGCGACCGCAATCTAGCGCTCGCCACAAAAGATGCAACTGCATGAAGATGGAAGCGATCGTGCTTTAACAACGATGTGATGAAGACGCCGCTACCAGTTCATTTTTGCAGAAACGAAATCCAGTAATTCGCGAGCCGCAAAATCGGTTGCGGTGATGACCGCACCGGCCGCCACGAGATCGTCGTGACCAAGACCGGTCCGAATTCCAATCGTCGGGATGCTCGCCGACGATGCCGAGCGCACACCGGAGCGGGAGTCCTCGAAGGCCACCGACAATTCCGGCACGGCACTCAACGCCCGAAGACCTTCTTGATAAGGCAACGGATGCGGCTTGCCGTGCGGAAGTTCATCGCCAATGATGATCGTCTTGAAACGATGCGTGATGCCAAGACCTGACAACATCATTTCTGCATTAAGGCGAGGCGCGTTAGTGACGGCAGCCATCGGGACATCGGCTTGATCGGCACGATCAAGCAACTCCATCAAACCAGGTAACGGCGCAATGTGACCGGCAACCAGCGTTCGGAAGATCGCTTCCTTATCGTCCATGATCGCGGCTTGCCTGTCCGGAGATTCGTTTGAAAGAAATCGTTGCTGGATCGACGCTGTCGAGAAGCCCTGCAATTCCTGACTATAGCGGACGTGATTGAAGACATGCCCGCGTGGAGCGAGGACCCGATTGTAGGCTTCAAGATGCAAGGCGTCCGTGTCCGTCAGCGTGCCGTCAATGTCGAAGAGTTGTCCATATCCTGGCTTCAACGGCGTGA